>JBCDKE010000019.1:0-37429 GCA_038747015.1 Pseudomonadota bacterium | reverse complement strand
TTTGAACGCGCGCGCGAACTGGAAGGGACTAAGCGAGGTTTGTGCAGCCAATTCGCGGAGAGGAAGGTCCGCTTCTAGATGGCTGCGGATATAGTCCATAACCCGATTTAACGAAGCTGCATCAAGGCCAATATTTCGGGCAGGTACTCGGTTAGTATTTGAATACTGGCTAAGGAGGTGCGCCGCGAGGAGTTGTTCGAAGCCGTCGACCATCAGTCGGGTGGTTTCCGAAGGCGATGCGATTTGTTGCTGCAGTATCGGGGCAAGACGGGAGAAAAACTCGTCCACCGTCCCCATCGTGTCCTGCATTTCGAGGCCAGATGCGTCAAGCTTTGAGTTTTCCTCGGCATGTCGACGCAGGACTTCGTCGTCGAGATATAGGTGCAAAACCTCTGTTTCTGCTTTGCATTCCCATGTTGATTTGCGCCCGGCGGGCAGAATTGATGTCGTTCTGGGGAACTCGTTCACGCCGCTGATTTTACCATCGTAGAGGCGGCTGATGATCTCTGGCTGAGCGAGCGAGAAAACGACGACATGGTCGTCAGTTGGGCCTACGTCGTAGCTTTCTAGCGCGGTGTGGCGCACTTGGGCCACACGCAGGTTACGGCCGTGAAACGACGTGGCGACATCCACGACGTCCTCGATTTGATCCAAATGCCTGAGTTTGAGCGGCTGGGAGGCCGAGCTGGTCACGGGCGCGGAGTATGCCATGCAGGCCAGTTTTGCATCGCCAGAATTGCTCCGGACGGGGTTGCCATTTTGCTCGAATAGACGACGTTCATGCCTGCAGAACCCTTTAAATGCGGCCGTTAAGTTTACCCACGCGATTGACGCCGGCACAATTTCCGCCCGCGCTCAAATCAAATTCGTCTTTTTTGCTTGGGGCCCTCACACAAGACACCCACCATTTATCACAGCAAGTTCCCCCGGCGCCCAGCGCGTTAACAGTATATATTTCTATCATAGATGCACTTCACATTGTCATCACAGTTGTGGGTTTGCGCACCGGGCGTCAGGACGGCAATCCGGCGTCATTCCTTCATCATGTTGTTGCTGCGGAAGCTGGCTGGCGTACGCCCGGCGAGGTTCCCAAATACTGATGTCATGTGACTTTGCGAACTGAAGCCCACAGCGTAAGCTATTTCTGCGAGGCTTTGATCCGTCTTTGCTATCAGGTCCTGGGCCCGCTCTATGCGCCGCAACAGCACGTAGCGCTTTACCCCGACACCAAAAGTAGCTCGGAAAACGCGCGCAAAGTGATAGGGGCTCATTCCTGCAGCCGAAGCGATTTCTTCGACCGATAGTTTATGGCTGTCCTGCGCATCTATGAACTCTACAGCGCGTTGCATCGGCCGGTATGACATATTGACGGGTCTGGTCGCCTTTGATTGGGTGATTTGCATGAGCCTTATGCTCAGCAAATCGGCAACGAATTGTGTTTCCGAAGACTTCGGCACATGTGACCGGCCTTCCAAGAACTCTTTGACCAAAATACCTGCGCCCGTAAGGCCCGTGTCGGTCCGGTTCCAAATTGGCTCCTCAATGGCGGCGATCGCCTCGGCTGCGGGCACCACCCTTAGATTTTCAGGTTCAAAGGACATCAGAACCGATGGCCCTGATCGGATCAGTTCTAATCCATGGGCCCGTGCGGCGGGTATAAAGGAAAAAGAGAGTGCAAGGGTGCGGTCAGGCGCTTCAGTTTCGCAGTTGTATCGAACTTTGCCTTCTGTTGATCCGAGAAAGATATCAAGTACCGCTCTTTCGGGGGCAAAGTGCAGAAAGTGCGTCCCCGCCTCGAGAAGGTGCAGCGAAAACTCACTGTCGACGACAGTGGTGATGCCATCGTCTTCGATTCGATTTGGCCCCGACATACCGGGCAAGAAAGCATCGTGTGAGCGCGCGGTATTTCGGGTAATCGACCATATCAAAAAATTGCGGCGTAGCAGATTTTTCGACGCCCGACTTCAGCCGTGTATCGCGGATGTCCGGGGACGTTATATTGGAGCACTTCTGCGATAAATGCAGGTCCTCAGCGGGACGCGGTGCGGGCTTTGACAATGCGCAGCCGCGCGAAACGCAGTACGCGCATTTTTGAAATGGCGGTACGGGAACCCTGCCGCCATGTGCTTAAGTCCCCTTCAACAGCTGCGTATTGCACGTTTTTTTGGAACAAAATCGTCTGAAACCTGAAATTCGGCGGACTGTGCAGTCCCATACTGTCAACAATGACTGACAGTAACATGTCAGCCTTAATATAGTAATCGGCCGGTGGCGACCGAAAGTTCGCGCCGGTGCAAACATCTAAGGAAGCATCATGTTAAAAAAGCTCGCAATAGCAGCCGCACTCGTCGCACTCACCACTGGTGCTGCCTCGGCAAAAGATCAGCTAGGCCTACTCTCCGGTGCCATGCAAGGCGACACCTTCTATGACGTCAAAGTAGCAACTGTCTCTGACGCCGGATCCGTCCAAATTGAGACGATCAACGGCGTGGTTATCGGGATGAAGGCCCTTAACAAGGGACCCAACACTAACGTGCGCGTACCATTTATGGGACCTGTTTCGGGCGATGACCTGATTGCGAAGCTGGTGGTAAACGGCACAGTTGTGGACGCAGGCATGATTGAAGTCATGCGGTAAAAGATCTGAACTCTTCTTTGAGGGAGCTAGCTTTGCAGCTGGCTCCCTTTCTGAGTTTAGTGCGTCTCGTCTTCTCCTGGGCATCCAGTCCGTTTAAGCCGTGCCAGAGCAGCGAACGCTTCGGTCAGTCAGTAATAGCCCGTGAGTGATCGCGCGAATGCCCTCTGAGCATTTTGACTGCCGGTGTTGCAATCCCTGGTCTGGCGCAAAAAGTTGGGGATTGAGGGCCGGTAGAGGCAGAATGATCGAAGAACCGACTGCCAGATATGTGTCTTGGTTCGCATTGCGGCTAACGGCGACGCCAGCAAACATGCTCGACCTATCGAGACCCGAGTTGCGAGGCTTAGGATCTCTCCGAAGCCCCGCCTCCACCTGCCCACAACCACACAAAGGGCAGGGTTTTGTACAAAGGCAATCGTTACAAGGGGACAGCGGCGCGCAATCCAGCTTCCTCCCAAGGCGAACGGAGGCGGAGCCGCCAGCCATGCATCCATTGTGTGGATGGCTAATGCACCCTTGGCATCCTCAATCACGATGACGCGCACGACGCCGTAGTTCGCAATCTCATCTAGCACATCCACCGCTTTGGTTCTTTTCGCGTCTCTTCAGCTTAGAAGGTTCGGGATGTTTGCTTTTGGAATGCGTGCCCCGAAATGCCCGATGACCTGTGCCGACAGGGCCTGCCCTGTGGCGACCGCTTCGCTTGGAGGCATCCCGACCAACCGCGCGGCGAGGTAGCCAGCATTGAAAGCGTCTCCCGCTCCAGAAGTATCTTTGACAGTCTTTGCGGGCGCGGTCGGAATTTCGTGCGTTTCACTAGAACGCAAATAGACACTATTTGCGCCATTCTTAATGACTATTTCCGCCACTCCGAGATGATGGACGCGATCCAATGTTGCAGCTGGTGAGGCATCTCCCCAGAGACTGGCCTCATCATCAAAGCTGGGAAGAGCGATATCACAGACCAAATAGAGCGCTTCCATCGACGTTCGCGCTTCTTCCGGCGAACTCCAAAGTTTGGGCCGGTAATTTGGATCGAAGGAAATGCGCGCACCTGCCTCGCCCGCCCGCTCCAACGCGGTGACGAGGCGACCACGTGCCTGCGTGCTCAGAATACCAAGAGTTATCCCCGAGACATGGATAAGACCCGCACCGGCAAAGGCCGCGTCGAGCCACTCTTCGTCGTCGGCGAGACGTCGCGCGGCTGACGTATCACGCCAATAGCTGAAGCTCCGTTCGGTACCGTCGAGCTCGATCATATATAGCCCCATCGTCCGATCCGTGTCGCGCCCAACCCATGCCGCGTCGACGCCATCCTCGGCCAAGAGCTCAATGAATTGATCTGAAGCTGGGTCTGTTCCAACCTTACTAACGTACCCAACTTCAATCGGCAGTCCCGGCATCTGCGCCAGGTGCCAGGCTGTATTGAAAGTGTCGCCCGCAAAGCTGCGCTTGTAGGTTTCTGGCCCCACTACGGCCATCTCGATCATCGCTTCGCCCACAGCGAGGGCGCGGTTGGATTGAAAGCGCAACATCTCTTTATGCCGCGCTCGTGTCGTAGATGCCGCCCGTAAGCCACGCCGGCCAGTCCCGTTCGAAAAAGGATTTTGCACCATCATGAACGCGGTTCGGGCGTGCTTTGATCACTATATTGGATCCGGACAAGGCAACGATCAACTGGTTGCCTTTGTCCTCGTCACGTTCCGCGCGGAAACGGACCTCGGGCAAAGGCCCATTCACCGACTGTGGAAGCGCATCTCCTTTAACATCGCAAATAGCTCGCGCGCCACGACTGCCACCACCCCGCTCGATGTAGTGATCCAAGGCCGCCAAGACCGCCTGCGAGGCGAGCGCCATCTGCTGCCACTGTAACACGCGAGCAGCCTCAGAAGGTCGCGCAAGTGCGATACCATCCCGCCCTATAGTCGTGTTCAGTTTAACCGCGTCTCCGAGCGCCTCAGACACCTCTGACGGACGGCACAGGATCCCCGCGCGGTCGCTCATGCGCGCCTGGACCTCCGCGCGGATGTCTTTCCAAGAAACTGGGCTGTCCTCGACAAGGAGACCCATAACGGCTTGAACCGCACCTTCGGCAAAGTCGCTCAACTCACCGTCACGAACAGGCACTCCGCTCGCTGCGATATGCTCTGCAACCCGCGTCCCAAAGACCTGCCCTGCATTGAGCGCCGAGCCGCCGGGCCGGGTGGCGCCATGGGTGCCGGCTGCTTCGCCGACGGCATAAACGCCCTGCACGTTGGTGCGCCCCCAAATGTCCGTCGCAATCCCCCCGTTCATATGCTGGTGGTTTACGGCGAACTCCAGCGGGTCGCGGGTGATGTCGACCTTGTAACGCTTATAGAGCTCGATCGAGAGCGGGTTCATGTGCCTCAATCGGTCGATAGGCAGGACATGATCGGCCCCGGCATTGCGCAGGTAGGAGGCCACATCGTCATCCAAGCGATCTAGGCTGAATTCCTCATCGACCGGCAATGGATTGCGATTGAAGTCCATAAAGACCCGGCGCCCCTTTTGACCTTCGCGGAAGATCGCCAAATCCACCAGGCTGGACTTGAAATCGAGCATCCGGCTGGCGTGGAAAGGCCACTGGTACCCTTTGCGGAACACATTCGATGCCATCTCCTGTGTAGTCCGGTAGTACTCGGCTAGGAAGTGGTGCTCCTGGCCAAGGTCATCGACAGAATAAATATGAGGAATGACCTGGACGTAGGTGCCGGACAGGTTCCACGGGAACCCCTCGCGCCGCGTGCCGATGCCAAACTGGCTCTCGGTGATGTTGGTTAGCTCTAGACCCGTTTCAAGCGCTAGCCCAAGCGTGCCAAAGCAGCCATTGGGAAACACACTGTCGCGATAGAGCTCGCCCGGGCCACCAGCCGCGATCACCAAGGCAGAGCAAGCATAGATCGCAAGGCCATAGGGATTGGCATCTGAGCAATCCTTGGAACGGATCGCGAGAACGCCCGCAACTTGATCACCGTCCTTCAAGACTTTCACGACCGTCGTCTGGTTGAAGAAAGGTACGTCCAGACGGATCGCTTCTTCGGCCAGAACCTTGACCATGAGCCGCGATGTGCGAGGCCCGCAGGACGTCGCCCTGCCAACCTCGTCATGATCGGTTTGGTACCGCAATGTGCCTCCCAGATCGTCCTGCGGCAAAGGCAAACCAAGATACTGGAGCGACGCCATCGCCCGGATCGATCCCACAGCCTCAATATAAGCGGTGTCCTCATCCATCGCGCCGCCCGCACCGATCGACGCGGCCATATCAAAGAAATCGTCGCCTCGATCTTTGGTATTTGCAGTGTGGAGCGTTTGTTTGTCCGATCCCGAGCAGGCAGAGGTACCGCCCCATGCGCTTTGGCTCAGGATTATGACATCCACGTCCCGTCGCTTCATCTCAACTGCGGCGCGAAGCCCAGCTGCTCCACTTCCCACAACGATGGCGCCCGCGCGATACACCGGAATGGCAAAACCCGCGATCGCAAGCACTTCCGGGGCCTCCGGCTCTGGCTTTAACCGCGGCATGACGACATCGGTCAGGCCGTCCAAAATATGTTGTGGAATAGCTAAGACCACGGTGCCCTTCCCCTTAAGAATTCAAACGATATCGACCCAAGCGCGCTGGTCGGACGAGGCCATGCAGGCATCGACGATCTGGCAAATGTGGTGGCCCGTCTCAAATGTCGGCCACATCGGCTGACCGGAAGTGATCGATTTGATAACTTCTGCCACTTCGATGATCTTGCCTTCGTTATAGCCCAAGGCGAAATTCGGGAGCGGCAAGAAGGCCCCATAGGTCGGATGCTCCGGGCCCACATCAATCTCGCGAAATCCGCGCCGCCCGCTGGCATCGTAATTCGAATAAAAGCGCAACCGGTTCACCTCATCAAAGGTGTAAGCAAGGCTGCCTTTCGTACCGTAGACCTCGTAGGTCTGCATGAACTTGCGGCCCGTCGCGACACGGCTGAAATCGATGAGGCCTTTGGCACCGTTCTCGAAGGTGCACAGGATATTCGTCCCGTCGGGGTTCGTAACCTCGCCCCATTCGGTATCTTCGGTGACCTCTGGGGCAGCGTCGCCATAACCCAAGCCTTCAATCTTTGGGCGTTTAGCAGCGGTAATGTAGCTATCGGCAATGAGCGACGACACCCGCCCCACCAGAAACTCCATGAAACTGAAGACGTGGCTGCCGGTGTCACCAATGATGCCTGTGGGAGCGAGCTCACCATCCGCACGCCACATGTATGGGGCCAACGGGTCACCGTAGATGTCGATGTGCTGGCAGGCTTTGAAAAGCTTGATCTCGCCAATCTCGCCCGCGTCGATGATTTCCTTGGCGCGGTCATGGATCGGGTTGCGCGGGAAGGAATGGCCCACGCGGGTGATCAGCCCTTTCTGCTGGGCAATATCGGCGAGCTCCCGCGCCTGTTCGGCGGTGTCCGCGAGGGGCTTTTCGCAATAGACGTGCTTTCCGGCCAAAAGCGCGGCTTTGGCAACGTCATAGTGGAGGTTATCAGGCAAACAGATGTCGATAAGATCCACATCCGGATCTCTTACGGCATCCTCCCAATTCTCCAGGATTTTTGCCCCCGGCGCGCGCGAAGCAAGCTCTGCTGCCGCCGACGGATTGGCTTCTACGAGGGCCACTACCCGCGCAGTGCCGCTTTCAGTGCCAATGAAGTGCGGGAAGGTTTGGTAGGCCATCGTGTGGACCTTGCCCATCCAACCCGACGCACCGAGCACAGCTACTCTGACCTCACCCATAACTCTTTTCCTTTTCTCAAGCGCCGCTCGACGCGCGTATCACCAACCTGACCGGGCTGCGGGCCGACGATGGCGGCGCTTTTCCGTCTTTGATCCACTCGACGATCTGCTTTGCGGTCGAAGCCGCGAAGTCGGGGATATTACAGCTGATTGTTGTGAGCGGCGGGTAGCTGTGCTGTCCGTCTTCGATGTCGTCGAAACCAACGACGCGCAGATCTTTGCCCGCCTTGATGCCCAATTCAGGACAAGAAGACAGAACGCCCAGCGCAACGAGGTCGTTGAAGCAGATTACGCCGTCAACATCAGGGTTCTTAGCGATGAGGTCAGCCGCTGTGGACCTACCGAACGCGCGTGTCGCCTGACCGGTAATGACTAAGGGTTCCTGCCCGGTTTCCTCAAGCACTGACAGGTATCCGCTCATCCTGTCGCGCGTCACCGGGCGCCCTTCAAGACCGCCCAAAAAGGCAATCCTCTTGCATCCCTGCGCGATAAGATGTTCCGCAGCCAAGCGACCACCATGGAGATAATCTGGTCCCAGAAACGGGAACGTACCGCCCTCTCGTTCAAGTGTTCTGAACACCTGGAGCGTGGGCGTGTTCGCGGCATCGAGCACGGCGAGCGTGGTGGCTTCCTCCCCGTAACTCGGGGAGATTATGAAGCCTGAAACACCGTGCTCCACGAGCGAAGATATCATCTGGCTCTGCAGCTTTGGGTCTTCGTCAGAGTTCGCCAGAACCGTCGCAAAACCAGCCTTGGACAATTCCATCTGAAAGAGCGCCGCAAACTCTGTAAAGAACGGGTTCCTAAGGTCGTTGATCACGAGCCCAATGAGCCCCGAACTGGCTGACCTGAGCGTTGCCGCAGACCGATTATAAACGTAGCCAATATCAGCCATGGCCTGACGGACAGATTTGCGCGTCTCTTCCTTAACTGCGGAATTTCCTTGCAGAACGAGGCTGACGGTCGATTTCGACACTCCGGCCTCTTTGGCGACGTCAAGGATGGTTGGGCGCTGTTTCATTACGGATCTCTGATATGGCTCTAGGTAGTTCTAAACCTCAATATCGAGCACCAGTATGCCTTCAATGCCTCCCACGGCATTGGCCACCAGTTGACCGCCGTAGGCTTTGTGCTCCTCATTGTCCGCGTAGTTCTGGAGAGCCTCCCAGTCGCTGAAATCAATGACGAACCCGTGCATATAGCCGCGTTCGATCTGTTCGGGACTTTCAGAGCGTCCCCCAGTGAAACCTCCAGCACCGGGCAGTTGGTCGGCGAGCGCCGCAAGACCGTCGTAGATGCCTTTGATCGTCTCCTCGGACGTCTCGGGTTTGAATTTGGTTAGAACGATATGTCGGATCATAGCATAAGTCCCTGATCTTCTTTGATCATATCGGCGGCTTTCTCGCCGATCATGATCGAAGGTGCGTTGGTGTTGGATGAATTCACATTGGGCATGATCGACGCGTCAGCAACACGCAGACCCTCGATGCCATTAAACTGCAGTCGCGGGTTCAAGACCGCCTTGTCATCTGCACCCATCCGGCATGTGCCAGCGCAATGGTGCGATGTCTTGGAATGGACGCAGATGAAGTTGAAGTAATCCTCGTCCGTTTGAACGTCGGGTCCAGGCAAACGCTCGGCCAGAATGTAAGGCTTTAGCGCGTCCTGCGAGAGAATGTCCTGCACCAGTTTTAGCCCACGAATCGACATTTCGCGATCGTAAGGATCGCTCAGATAGTTTGGGTCGATAAGCGGCATATCCGTTGGATTGTCGGACTGAAGCCGAACCGACCCACGCGACCGGGGCCGCAGATGGCAGGCATTGAGCGTCACCCCGCCGTTCGGCATTGCCTCGACACCTGCTTCGATACCTGTTCCAAGACCAAGATGCATCTGAATATCGGGGGAACGTGCGTCCTGGTCAGCGTACCAAAACCCGCCGGTTTCAAAGAGGCTAGACGCAACCGGGCCCTTGCGCGTCAGCAGATATTGCAGCCCGGCAAATGCGCTCAGATGCGGCTTCGCAAAGCGATCATAGGTATGGGGGCCAGTGACCTCGCAAATCGCGTAGAGATCCAGGTGGTCTTGAAGGTTCGACCCAACCTCCGGCTGGTCATAGACCACCTCGATCCCGAGGCTTTGCAAATGATCCGCTGGCCCGATCCCTGAAAGCTGAAGCAACCGTGGCGAGCCAATTGCACCGGAAGACAGGATTACCTCACTGTCGGCGGTGATGACGGAACCGTCTGCCATCTCAATGCCGGTCGCCTTACCCTTCTCTATGACAAGACGACGAACCTGCGCATTCATCTGCACTGTTAGATTAGAACGTCCTTTTGCTTCCCCCAGGAACGCCATCGCCGCCGAAGATCGCCGCGCGTTTCGCTGGGTCAGCTGATAGTATCCAGCACCGTCCTGCCTTCCGCCGTTCACATCGGTCGTTTTAGGTATACCGAGCTCGCCCGCGGCCTCGATGAACGCATCGCAGATAGGTAAGGGAGCCGACGGCATGGACACGCCCATGGGTCCGCCTTGGCCATGGTATTGATTATTATAGGTGTCGTTGTCCTCCGACTTCCTGAAGTAAGGCAGAACGTCCTCGTAGCTCCAGCCTTCGCAGCCCAACTGCCGCCAATCGTCGTAGTCTTGCGCGGCCCCGCGCGTGTAAATCTGTGCGTTGATCGCCGAACCACCGCCGATCACCTTGGCCTGTGTGTAATTGAAGACCTTGTTTTGCATGGAACGCTGGGGGGTCGTGGACCAACCCCAAGAACCAATCCCCTTGGTCATCTTGGCAAAGCCGGCGGGCAAATGGAAAAATGGATGCCGATCACTGCCACCCGCCTCCAGCAATAGGACGCGCGCGCTCGCGTCCTCTGACAGGCGCGCCGCAATCACCGACCCAGCGGATCCTCCGCCAATCACGATAAAGTCGTATCCTCCGGCCATCAGGCAGCGAACTCCGTTTCGGTGATATGGCGCCCTGCGCGCAATGCGAGCGCCGCAATTGTTAGCGCCGGATTCACGGCGGCAGAGCTCGGTAAAACCGACGCATCCACGACAAAAAGGTTCTTATGGTCGTGGCTCCGGCAATGACTGTCGACAACACTCGTCATCGGATCCTCACCCATCCGGGCGGTTCCGCACTGATGCGAAGGTGTCCTACGATCAAACGCACGACTGAGCACAATCGGAAATCCGACCTTTCTGAGGACACCCTTGAGTTCCTTCACCAGCTCCAGATGAGCACCCCAATTCGATCTTTTCCAATCGAGCTTTATCTTACCGCCACTCAACGTCACCCGACTTTCGGGATTGGGCAGGTCTTCAGACATCGCATAAAAATCAAAGCTACGTGCGGCGACAGCGCTCGCCAACCACTGAGGGAGCGCCGAATTGGCAGCTAGAATCGGCCCCGTGATTTTGCCCAGCATCTGCACATTGCCCAAAGGTGGTCTTGTGTTGCTTGCCGCGTAGAAGTCGTTGAACATCAATGTCTTCTGATAAACACACCGGTTTTGACGAAACGGATGAAGTGCCAAAACCGCCGAGCAATTGTGGTTCATGAAATTGCGCCCAACCTGATCCGACCGATTGGCTAGACCGGCGGGGCAATTGTCATTAGCCGACCTCAGAAGCAGCGCCGCCGACTGGACGGCGCCCGCTGCAACGGCGATCACACTAGCTGCCAGTGTCTCACCATTCGTCAATTGGACTCCGGTGACGCGCCCGTTGTGGTTGCTCTCGATTGCATGAACCTCGCACCCCGTCCGCAAGATGACGTTGTCGTGGGTCAGTGCCTGTGCGAGACCGCCGTTCTCTGCATCCATCTTGCCGCCACGGGTGTTTGGGTACGCGTCCCAAGTCGTCGCGCCACCCGCCATCCAAGTTTCTATGTCCACACCAAGCGGGATGTGAGACGGACTCAAACCGGCCCGCCTCAGTCGACCCCTCAGGGACGCCATGTCTGGCTCATCTGGAACGGGAGGGTAATCGTACTCTCCGGAATGAGGCGGCTCGGTGGGGTCATCCACGGCACGTCCGCGCACCGCGTACATTTCCTCTGCAGCCTGATAGTCCCTCTCCAGCTCGCCATAGTGGATCGGCCACCCGGCGGTTTGCCCACCTGAATGCTGCACGACCTCAAAATCGGACGCCCGATATCGGATTAACGCAGCCCCATAGAATTTAGAGTTGCCACCAACATTGTAGTAGTTGCCAGGATTAAACGGCTTTCCCTCACCATCGAGCCAAGTCTCGTCAGGCCGAAACACCCCACGACCGAAAATCGCTTGCGCATCTCGATCCGCGGGCGACGGTGTAAGGTGCTCACCCTTCTCAAGGATCAAGATCTTTCGCCCCGTAGGAGCGAGCGCCGCCGCCAGCGTCGCGCCACCCATCCCGGACCCGATAATGAGGACATCAGCATCCATTAGGGCAGGATCCGCATCTCAGTTTCTGGATCAAAGGCCACTGCCTTTTCCATGTTCACCGCGAACTTGAACTCCGCCCCGGGCTGCACGTCCGCGTCAGATCGCATCCGCGCAATCACATCCTTGCCGCCAAGTTCCATGGTTACGAAGGTATCTGATCCCGCCGGTTCCGTCACAACCACCCGGTTGATCAAATGGGCAATGTTGGATGATTTTCGGTCGGCGGCATCCTCATCCGTGATCGTTTCCGGCCGAATGCCAAGCATGATGTCACGGTCATCCCACGCGGCCATATTGTCCTGGCTGAACGGAAGCGTCGCGTTCGATCCATCTTGAAGACTGATGACGGCCATTGGCCTTCCATTTTCGATTGCGACCTTGGCTGGTACAACATTCATCGCAGGCGATCCCATGAAGGTCGCAACAAAGATGTTGGACGGCGTGTCGTAAATTTCCTGCGGTGTCCCAAGCTGCTGCACATAGCCGCCATACATCACCGCGATCCGTGTCGAGAGTGTCATCGCCTCGATCTGGTCGTGGGTCACGTAAACTATTGTTGTGCCGAGCTTTTGATGCAGCTTCTTGATCTCGGTGCGCATGTCTACGCGCAGTTTTGCGTCGAGATTGGACAACGGCTCATCGAACAGGAAGACGTCAGGGTCCCGCACCAAGGCGCGCCCCATGGCAACCCGCTGGCGTTGACCGCCGGACAATGCCCCAGGCTTGCGATCCAGCAGCTGCTCGATTTGCAAAAGTTGCGCGACGTCGTTCATGGCCTTTTCACGTTCGGGTTTCGGCGTGCCATGCATCTCGAGCCCAAAGGTGATGTTCTGGCCCACTGTCATGTTCGGGTAGAGAGCGTAGGATTGAAACACCATCGCGATGTTGCGCTTGGACGGGTGCACCCCGTTCATCACCTGATCCTTGATCCGGATCTCGCCGCTGGTGATCTCTTCGAGCCCGGCAATCATGTTCAGAAGCGTGGACTTGCCGCAACCAGACGGCCCTACAAGCACCAGGAACTCCCCCTCTTCGACAGATATGTCGACCTTATGAAGCACCTCGACTGCGCCATAGGATTTCGTGGTGTTGTCGATATCTAGAAAACCCATGGGTCTTATCCCTTCACAGAGCCTGCCATCAGACCACGGACGAAGTAACGGCCCGCGACGATGTAGACGAGGAGTGTTGGCATGGCGGCCAGGATCGCGCCGGCGAAGTGAACATTGTATTCCTTCACACCGTGCGAGGCCTGAACCAGATTGTTGAGCGCCACCGTCATCGGTTGGCTATCTGCACCCGCGAATGACGCTCCAAACAGGAAGTCATTCCAGATATTTGTGAACTGCCAAATGATAGACACCACAGCGATGGGCCCAGAAGAGGGCAGCAAAATGCGCCAGAAAATCTGGAAGAAGCCTGCCCCGTCGATCTGCGCGGCCCGGATCAATTCGGTCGGGAAGACCGCGTAGTAGTTGCGGAAGTAAAGCGTCGTGAAACCGATCCCATAGACCACGTGCACCAACACGAGCCCCCAGGTCGTACCTGCTAGACCCATGAGACCCAGCATCCGCGCCATCGGGATCAGCACGATTTGAAACGGAATGAAGCAGGCAAAAAGCATGAGGCCAAAAAGGATCGTGTCCCCGCGGAAGCGCCATTTGGTCAACACGTATCCATTGAGCGCGCCGAGCACGGTAGAGATCGCGACGGCCGGCACCACCATTTTAATGGAGTTCCAGAAGTAGGGCGACAGGCCCGTAGGCTCGACCCCGATCTGGGCGGAGGACCAGGCCTTGGCCCAAGGCTCCAGCGTGAAGACCTGGGGCAGGTTCATCATGCCGCCGCCAGTAATCTCGTTGAGCGGCTTCACGGAATTCACCACCATCACGTAGAGCGGCAGCATGTAGAAGAGCGCGAAGAGCAAGAGGACCAGGTAGATCATGGTCCGCATCACCCGACCGGTGCGAATGGCGGTATCTTGGGAAGCGACAGACATCACTTCTTCTCCCGAAGTTCGGCGTAGAGGTAAGGGATCATGATCGCCGCGATGGTCATCAGCATGACCGTCGCCGAGGCCGCGCCGATGCCCATCTGGTTCCGGCTAAACGTGTATGAATACATGAACGTCGCGGGCAGCTCGGTCGCACGTCCAGGCCCGCCGCCGGTCAGCGCGATAACCAGGTCAAAGGTCTTGATGGCCAAGTGGCTTAGGATCACGAAGGCCGACAGGAACGCTGGCCTCAGCTGCGGAATGATGATCCGGCGATAAAGGTTCCAGTTCGACGCGCCGTCCATCTGCGCCGCCTTTAGGATTTCGTTGTCGATACCCCGAAGTCCGGCGAGGAACATTGCCATGACGAACCCACTCGTTTGCCAAACCGCGGCCAGGACCACCGTGTAGATCGCGAAGTCGCGGTTTTTGATCCAGTCAAATTCAAAACTCTCCCAACCCCAGGTCTGCAGCACATTTTCAAGGCCGATCCCGGGATCGAGGAACCATTTCCACGCGGTGCCCGTCACGATGAAACTGAGTGCCATCGGGTACAGGTAGATTGTGCGCAACGCGCCTTCCGCGCGAATTTTCTGATCAAGGAAAATCGCCAACCCGAGCCCCAGAACCGTGCATATACCTATGTAAAGACAGGCAAAAATGCCCATGTTGGTGAGTGAAATCTCCCAGTGCCTGAGCCGCCAAAGCTTGGAGTAATTTTCCCACCCAACCCAGCCATATGACGGTAGGAGGCGGCTGTCAGTGAACGACAGGTAGACCGAAAACAGGATGAAGCCGTAGACGAAAACCAGGATCATCGCCAGCGATGGCGACAGCACCAGTTTCGGCAGCCATAGCTGTAGGCGCGTTTTGAAATCCGCGTTGGCTTGTACAGCCATAGGACGGCCTCCCGATTTTTCTTTTGTTTCGTTAAAGGCGGTGGAGCAGGGCAGCTAATGGGCCGCCCTGCTCTGTCAGTTACTTGGCAATGGAAACCGCATCGACGAGTTCTTCTACCGCCGTCGCGCTGTCATACTCGCCGTTAAAGTGGGCGGTGATGACATCGTACATCGCGTTCTTCACACCCGCCGGGTTTGCGTGACCGTGGGCCATTGAACCAAAGAGGTTGCCCGACGAAGCCGCCGCAGCAAGGTCCGCCATACCGGCTTTGCCGCAATCGTCGAAGTCTGCGTCAGACACGTCTGTACGTGCCGGAACGGAACCTTTGACGACGTTGAAGGCCGACTGGAACGACGGCGATAGGATCGCAGAGGCCAGCGCAGCCTGCTCGGCCGACACTTCGCCGCCTTGGTCGAACATCATGAACTGGTCCGCATTGAACGTGACCTGATCAGCCGTGCCCGGGAAACGGAAGCAAAGGAAGTCCTCGCCTGGCACTTTGCCGGCATTCAGGAACTCGCCCTTGGCCCAGTCGCCCATCATCTGGAAACCGGCCTCGCCGTTGATGACCATAGCCGTTGCGAGGTTCCAGTCGCGGCCCGAGAAGTTGTCGTCTACGTTGGCGCGGATGACCTCCATGCGCTCAAAGGCTTGCTGCATGGCGTCGCCACCGAGCGCATCCTCGTCGAGATCAATGAATGCAGCCTTATAGCCGTCGGGCCCAAGGACAGACATGGCTACAGCATCAAACACAGTGGCTTCCTGCCACGCCTGACCACCGTGGGCGATGGGCGTCACGCCCGCAGCGCTAAGGGTATCAAGCGCGGCAGTGAAATCTTCCCATGTCTCTGGGACGCCGATGCCGTTCGCATCGAGTACGGCTTTGTTAGCCCAGACCCAGTTGGTGGAATGCACGTTCACGGGCGCGGAAACCCATTCGCCGTTCACTTTTGCAAACTCTTGAAGCGCTGCCGGGATCACGTCGTCCCAACCTTCTTGTGCCGCCACATCGTTAAGGTTAGCGAGCGAACCTTGGTTGGCCCAGTCGAGAATATCAAAGCCAAGGCCCTGAACCGCCGTCGGTGCGTTGCCCGCTGTGACACGCGCACGCAGAACGGTCATGGCCTGTTCACCGCCGCCACCTGCGACAGGCATATCCGTCCAGCCGATGCCCTGACCTTCCAGGTCCTCTTTTAGAACGTTAAGCGCAGCGGCTTCGCCGCCGGATGTCCACCAGTGCAGTACTTCCACCCCGCCGTGGCCATCTGCGGCGGCGGCGCCACCGGTGACCGCAAGCGCAAGCGCCATGGCTGTCTTCGTCTTGAGAATAGAACGCATTGGAACCTCCCGATTTGCGTCTTTAGTTTAGTTTGCGCTCATTGAGCGCTTGAGACCCAAGGTGCGCGGGTGCGCCCAACGCGCATCACCACTGATTTCACCTCGAGGAATTCTTCGAACCCGTAACGACCGATCTCACGGCCCTGACCCGACTGCTTGAAGCCGCCGAATGCGAGCTCGGGATAGCCGTCCATCCAGGTGTTGGTCCAAACCGTCCCGGCATGGGCCTTGCGCGCGAAATCCAAA
Organism: Pseudomonadota bacterium; assembly: GCA_038747015.1. Classification (GTDB taxonomy): domain Bacteria; phylum Pseudomonadota; class Alphaproteobacteria; order Rhodobacterales; family Rhodobacteraceae; genus Shimia_B. The sequence goes on along the minus strand of JBCDKE010000019.1, from coordinate 21,099 downwards.
CACGTATGGACACTCTCGCTCCAGACACCGGCGGAAAGGCCGTAGTTGGTGTTGTTTGTGAGACTGACCGCCTCGTCAAATTCGCGAAAGGTAATGACCGAAAGCACCGGGCCAAAGACCTCTTCGTGGGCGATCGCCATCTCGGCCGTAACATCTGTCACCACGGTGGGTTGATAAAACTGGTCCCCTAGGCCCTCGACGGCCAGCGGACCACCACCCAGCGCAATCTTGGCTCCGTCGGCGACAGCCGCCTTCACGTAGCCATCGATCACGCCGCTATGCTCTGGCGTCACGATCGCACCAACCTGTGTAGTGTCATCAAGGGGATCGCCGAACCGAACTTGCTTTGAAAGTTCGACAACACGGGCGACGAACGCCTCGGCGATATCCTCGTGGACGATGATGCGGCTCGACGAGTTACAGCATTGGCCGACATTGAAATAGACACCGAACACGACCGCATCAGCCGCATCTTCGAGGTTCGCGTCGGGAAAGATCACTTGTGGGTTCTTACCCCCCAACTCCAACGCAACCTTTTTGAGCGTGCCGGACGCGCTCTGCGTGATCAACTTCCCTACGCCGGTCGAGCCGGTGAACGTCACCATGTCCACGTCTGGGTGGGCTGACATCAGGCTGCCGACCGGCACGCCATAACCCAGCACAATGTTGCACACCCCCGCTGGCATGCCTGCCTCCAGCAAAAGCTCCCCTAACATGACCGTGGAAGACGGGGTCATCTCAGATGGTTTCACGACGACGGTGCAGCCCGCCGCGAGAGCGAAAGGCAGCTTTTGCGAGAGGATCCAGAACGGAAAGTTCCAGGGCGTGATGATGGAAACCACACCGATCGGCTCTTTGAGCACGACGCCCAGCATGTCGTCGCCCAGCGCGTTGTGGCTGTCGCCGTGGGACGCTCGGGCGAGTGAAGCAGCATACCGCCACAAATCGGCGGCACCGCCCACTTCTCCGCGAGCCTGTGAAATCGGTTTGCCGCTTTCGAGCGTTTCTTGCACCGCAATGCGTTCGACATTTGCTTCGATGAGATCAGCGACCTTTAGCAAAACAGTGGCACGTTCCTTGGCCGAAATCCGGCTCCAGACACCGGCGTCAAATGCGCGGCGCGCGGCTTTGATGGCTGCTTCTGTCTCGGCTTCCCCACCCAAAGCAGAGTTGCTGACGACCACGTTGTGTGAAGGTGAAACGCGTTCGAAAGTTTCGGCGGCCTCGACCCATGCTCCATCAATCAGATGGCGTCCGGCGAAGACGGGCGGGAGGTCGAAAGGCATTGCCGCGTTGATGGTCAGATCTTTCATTTGTCAGAGCCCTGTGAAGTCAGGTGAACGTTTCGCCAAGAAAGCGTCGACGCCCTCTTTTCGGTCTGCGCTGGCGCCAGCAGCCGCACTGCCCAATGCCTCGATTGCCGCGGCTCGGTCTTCGCCCGCGGCACCGTGGATCATTGCTTTGGTAATTTCATTGGCGCGCGGCGATATGGTTTCCAGCTCTCCAGCGATCTGCAGCGCCGCACCCAAGGCGTCATCCGAAAGTTCGGCAGCAAAGCCGAAACCTAGGGCCCGCTCTGCCGAGATGCGCCGCCCAAACAGGGCCATCTCCTTTACTACAGGCTCTGGAAGAAGACGTAGAAGCCGCTGACTGCCGGACCAACCGGGAACGATACCAATCTTTGCCTCTGGCAATGCGATCGTCGCACGTGGCGTCATGACGCGGATGTCACAGCACGCAGCAAGCTCGAGCCCACCGCCAAAGGCATGGCCGTTCAGCGCTCCGATGGTTGGCTTTGAAAGCCGCGCGAAGCGGTCAAAAATCCGATGTCCATCGCGCACCCAGTTACGAGCGAAATCCGCAGGCTCCAGCCCGCCCCATTCAGCGATGTCAGCGCCGCAACAGAATGCCTTTGGCCCAGATCCGGTAACGATTACGGCACGAATTTCGGTATCCCGATCGCACTCCGTCAAATGACCTTCTAATTCCCGCAGCATGGCGGTCGTCAACGCGTTCAGTTTCCCTTCGTTGGAAATCTCAAGGATCGCAATCGGCCCCTGCCGCCGGATCGAAATCGCGCTCATAGTTCCAACCCCATTGGCTCTTCAGAAAGCAATGACTTGGGCATGAGTCTGGCATTTTCAGCCACTTGAACCCGCCCTTTGGAAGCTGCAACGATATGCTCCTGCGGGTTAACACCCGGCATGATTTCGGTGGCGATTAGCCCGTTTCCGGTAAGCTCGATCACGCAGCGCTCGGTGATGTAGAGAACATTTTGCCCCTGCTCTCTCGCGCGCTTGCCCGAGAACGTGACGTGTTCGACCTCATCGACCATTTTGGTGAATTTTCCGGGCGCCTCGATGCTCAGGCTGTCCGGACCAAGACCAATTTTCGCGCCCGCCTCAAAAAGCCCGGAAAAGACGATATTCTTGGCCTTTGCGGTGATGTCCACAAAGCCCCCGCAGCCGGCGGTCAGATAGGGCTTCTTGCCCAATTTCGAGACATTGACGTTCCCTTCCACGTCGACCTCGAGGAAAGACAGAAAGGACATGTCGAACCCAGCGCCCTGGAAGTAGATGAACTGCTGCGGCGACGGCATGTAGGCGTCGGCATTCGACGCGCATCCAAAGGCAAAGCCGGTTAGCGGCATGCCGCCCACTGCACCCTGCTCAATGGCCCAGGTCACGGCGTCGGTGTAGCCTTCCTCCAACAGGACCCGTGGAACCATTGCGCTGATCCCGAAACCCAGATTTGCCGTCATGCCGCGTTTCAGTTCCATTGCGGCGCGGCGTGCGATGACCTTTTCAACGCTGTGCGTTTCGAGGGAAAAACTGTCCCAGGGGCGCATGATCTCGCCCGAAATCGCTGGGTCATACTGCGTCTCGGTGGTTTGTTTTTGGTCTGGGTCGACCACCACTAAATCCACCAGATGGCCCGGAACGCGCACGTCATGCGGGCGCAAAGACCCGTTGGCTGTGACCCGCTTGACCTGGGCGATCACGAGCCCACCGTTGTTGCGAACACAGATTGCTTGCTCGAGCCCGCCCAGATAGGCACCCTCGTGTTCGTAGGTCAGATTTCCGCGTTCGTCCGCGGTTGTGGCCCGAATTATGGCCACGTTGGGCACGACGTTGGGAAAATGCAGCCACGTCTTTCCGCCGAATTCCACCCGATCCACGATCGGCGCCGCTGCGCCCTTCTCGTTCATGGCGCAACCCTGGCGTTGCGGATCGACAAAGGTATCTAGCCCAACTTCAGTGAGCACGCCCGGTCGGTGCGCCGCCGCCTCACGATGCATGTCGAACATGATCCCGGAGGGTACGTTATAGGCTGCCAAGCGATCTTCAACGATCATCCGCCAGATCTCGGGCATCTCCACGCTTGAAGGACCCGAAGGATACGATCCGGCAAGCACCCTGCTGAGCAAACCGTCCTTCGCAAGGTGATCCATGCCTTTGACGCCGTAGACATCGCCTGCCGCGATTGGGTGAAGCGACGTGATGGCTCGCGGATGACCTTCTTGGTCAAATCGCTCGCCGATGGCCGCCAGCACAGCGTCTGGGCAACCCAACGTCGACGAAGAAGAAACGGTGACGACAGACCCGTCGGCAATGCGCGACACAGCGTCAGAAACTGGCACTACCTTCGACACGATTTCCTCCCATCGCCCCACATTTTTTTTGGAACGTTCCATAAATTTCTAATGGAACGTTCCAAATTTCACAAGTGGCATTCAGAAATGCTGTTTTATCGTTCTAAATCAGACCCTAACGGCTTTCATAAAGCTCCAGGGGCAGTCCGTCCGGGTCTTGGAAGAACGTGAATCGACGCTCCGTGAATTCGTCGATTCGAACGGCTTCGGTCGCAATGCCCTTTGCCGCGAGATCAGCCACGGCCTGATCGATGTCTGCAACGCGAAAGGCCAGATGCCGCAACCCGCATGCCTCTGGTCGGCTTGGGCGCATCGGTGGATCCGGAAAGCTGAACAGCTCGAGCCTGCCTCCATCATCAAGCGCCAGATCAAGTTTCCAGGAGCGCCTATTGGCACGATAGTTCTCCGCAACGATTTCCAGCCCCAAGACCTCGCAATAGAAATTCTTCGAAGTCTCATAGTCGCTGACGATAAGAGCCACATGGTGAAACGATAATTTCATTTGGTCCCTTCCGAATTGGCCGTCCAACGGCAGCGCGTTGCTCCCCAGCAGACTCCAGAGCACTAGTCGGGCACAAGACAGTGCTTCAAGTAGTAGAAGTCCCGGCGTATCGTTTCGACTTCATTGAATGAGATCTCAGTGTAGTCACAGCCGTTTAAATGAACTCTGTGGGATCGGTAGCCCAAAAAGGTCTAGTCGCCCTACGGAGCTCGGAACCCCGCTGCCCATCGCTCGGTCGGAAAACGCTAGTGCTGCTTTTGCAGTTTTTGTGGCGTGCGCATCAAACTGTCTGCAACGGTAAGGAGTTTGTCAAAGGGACGCGTTTGCCGCTTTGCGGCACCGATCGATGCCCCCAGTATCAGCAAGTACAAGAAACCTTATGTGACCATTGTGCCAATTTCGCAAAGCATCCGACAGCGTTGCCCGACCTCGTGATCGAGTCTGCAAGATCCGTTTACTTCGCCGCGCGCTCAGAGGGTCCACACTGGAGGGCACTCGCGGGAAACACCACTCGTGTCAGCCGCAATTCGCTGATATTACACAGTTATCTTAAGGGAAGTGGCGGACCGAGGAGGATTCGAACCCCCGACCCCCTGATTCGTAGTCAGGTACTCTATCCAGCTGAGCTATCGGTCCGTGAGGGCGCGAAATAAGCCTCACTCTCGGCGTTTGCAAGGGCAATCTTGGCCTCATCTGGTTCTTCTGCCCGCAACTCTGCCTTGGGCAGGCAGATTGCAAAGGTTGTGCCCTCGGGGCCGGTTGTCTCCAGCTCCAGTTTACCGCCGTGCCCGCGGATCAACTCGGCTGCAATTGCGAGACCCAAGCCCGATCCTCCTTTGCGGGCACCGCCTTCAAAAGGTTTAAACAGCTTCTCTAGAGCCTTGGGCGGCAGACCAGGGCCGTTGTCAGACACACGGATCCACCAGAAATCTTTATCTTCCTCAGCGCAGAACTTCACTTCGCCCGGTCGCCCAAGAACGTCCAACGCTTGTCGCGCGTTTCGTGAAAGGTTGCCAAGGACCCGATAAAGCTGCTCACCGTCGGCACGGATGATCATGCCTTCGGGTACATCTCCTAGGAAGGTAATGTCTGCGTTCGTCGCAAGCCTTTCACTCTCAATAAGGTCGACGACCAGCGGCTCTAGCGGCAGCTGCGCCAGATTGGGCGGGGCCTCATCTGCCTTGCCGAATGTCAACGTCGCCTCGCACAGGTTCACGGCCCGCGTTATGGACCTCACCAGCTTTGGCGCGAGGCGCTTGACCAGCGGATCCTCCGAAGTCTCGATACGGTCAGTAAACAGCTGTGCCGAAGTTAGAATATTGCGCAGGTCATGATTGACCTTGGCAACCGCGGCACCGAGCTGCGCGAGGCGGTCCTTTTGCTTGAGCGACGAGGTTAGATCTGTCTGCAACGACTGCAACGCAACCTCGGCCCGGTAAAGTTCGACCACGCCAGCCTCGGGCGTAATGATATTGCGCGCGTCCTCAGGCGAGGCTGCGTAGCGGCCCATGGCCGAGACAACGCCCTGGATTGGACGCACCAGCAGGCGCTGCACGGCAAAGAACAACAACACGGCCGTGAATATCGAGATCGCCGCACTGAGCGCGAGGATCGTCAGGCCATAGTCGATCATCGCCCTTCGCAGCTCCTGCGTGCCCATAGTGATTTCGATGAGCAGTCCCGCTTCCCGCGTGGGATTACCGATGACGCGGATGACCCTCTCTTCGGTATCAAATAGGCAGATGAATGCGTCGCGGATCAGTTCCCACGCTGTGGGATCGCGCAAATCATACGTCGCGTGGATCGGCTGAATGACAGGCGACGACAAAACCAGTTGCCGCGCCTCGTCCCGGCGGAGCACCACATTGTAGACGCCCGCATTCTCCAAAAGTTCGTCTTCGAGGTTTGGCGCGATCATCTCTTCGGCCAACAGAACGAGCGACGCGATCTGCGACCGCTCGATCCGTTGCAGCAGGAATTCCTCGCGGAAACGCGCCACCGAAGGAACAAAAATGAACACTTCGGCCAGCATCACGAAGATGATGGTCAGGATCAGAAATCGACCTGAAAGGGTGTTCACCGTTTTGCCCCTGTCCTACGGCAGCCACTTCTGAACGAAGCGCACCACCTTCTTGACCGTATCACTCTCAAAGAGCTTGGGGGTGAAATAGGCGCTCGCGGCGCGTTTGTTAATCTCTGATAGCGTCGGATATGGCAGAACGGTCGCTGAAATAGCGCTCATTTTCAGGTTGTTGGCGATGGCCATGGCCCACATGGCGATCATTTCGCCCGCTTGTTTGCCGACGATCGAGGCGCCTACTGGCTTGCCTTTTACGACCATGACCTTGATCAGCCCCTTACCACCGCCTTCGGCGACTAGGCGGTCGTTCTCTGCGGTCTCATACTTGGCGACAAAGACGTTCATCTTTCCGTACTTCTTGATCGCCTGTTCCTCCGTGAGGCCAACCTGAGCAATTTCCGGGTCTGTGTAGGTGGCCCAGGGAATATGGTTGTAGCTTGCTTTGGCGGGCAGTCCGAGCACGGCGGAGCGCACTACAATACCCGCATGGTACCCTGCGAGGTGCGTGAACTGCAGGCCGCCCGCGGCGTCGCCAATGGCGTAGACCTTATTGTTGGTCACGGACCGTAGCGTCGCATCGACCTTTACGCCTGTGCGGTCGTACTTCACGCCTGCCGCCTCCAGGTTCAGTTTGTCGACGTTGACCTTCCGGCCCACGGCAACAAGCAAATGCGTACCGGTTACATCACCCTCAGAAGTTTGAACGGTGATCTGACCCTTGGCTTCGGAAACATTCTGGGCTGCAGCGCCTTCCATGATTTCCATGCCTTCAGCGCGCAGATTTTCCAGCGCGATGGCGGCGATTTCGGGATCGTCCTTGCCCAGCGCCTTTGCAGCCTCAATGACGGTAACTTTCGATCCGAGGCGGCGGTGCGCCTGCGCCATCTCAAGCCCGATAGGGCCAGCGCCGATGACGATCAGATGCTCGGGCTTGTCGCGCAAATCAAAGATGTTTTCGTTTGTGTAGTAGGTGACGCTGTCGAGCCCCGGGATCGGCGGCACGAACGGGCCCGAGCCCGTCGCGACAATAATCCGGCGCGCAGTGATCTCATATTCACCGGCCTCAACGGTGCGAGGCCCGGTGAAGCGACCATATTCGCGGATGACTTTGACGCCGAAACCTTCGAACCGCTCTTGGCTGTCCATGGGGGCGATCTCGTCGATCACTGCCTGCACATGGTCCTTTGCGGCGGAGTAGGACACCTCTGGCATCACGGGGGTAACGCCGAACGGCTTGCCCGTTTCCATCGCGTGGGCTTGCTTGCCCGCGGCCAAAAGCGCCTTGGAGGGAACACAGCCAAAATTCAGGCAGTCACCGCCCATCTTATGGCCTTCGAGCATGATGACATCGGCGCCCATCTGGGCGGCGCCAGCGGCGACGGAGAGCCCGCCAGAACCTGCGCCGATGATGAGGAGGTCGGTTTTCAGTTGGGTGGACATGGATCTCGTCTTTCTGGTCGGGGGCCGCGCAGTATGGGTCGGGCTGCACGGCCCAAAGTAGAGGTTAGGTAACGAGGGGGTCAGTGGGCCTCAGAGGCCCGACTTTCCGCCCCGCAAGGTCTTGATGAGGATCGGCAGCACCGCGAGGGCAGCCAGGCCGAGGAGCGGCCCAAGGATGTGGGGTTCGAAGATGATCCCCAGATCGGGGGTCTCGCCGCGGTCAAAGACCTCGCCGACGCCGGCACCGATCCACGTGTAAACGATCGCGCCGGGAATAATGCCAATGAAGGTACCAGTGACGTATTTCCAAAGCGGTAGGCCCACGAGGCTGAGCGCGACATTGGAAACCGCGAAGGGCAGGATCGGCAGCAGGCGGATCAGGAACAGCGTTTCCCACTGATTCTGGTCGATGCCTTTCTTGATGCGGCCCATGATGCCGTCGCTTTCATCCAGCTTCTTAGCAGCTGCGTCGCCGAACCCGTAGCGGGCTGCCATGAAGGTGGCCGTGGCACCGAGCGTCGCGGCGATCATGTTAAAGAGCGTTCCAGGGAAGAGCGCGAAAAGGAACCCCCCGGTGATGGAGGCAATGGCAGCGCCCGGAAGAGCGAAGGCGATGATCACCGCATAGACCAGAATAAAGATCACCGTGAGGAGCAGGTAGTTGGCGTCCTTGAAGGCCAACAGCGCGTCGCGGTTGTCCGCTAGCGTCTCGAAGTTCAAGTAATCCTTGAGGAAAATCGCTCCCAAAACGGCGACGGTCACGATTATCGCGAGTGGCGCAAAGCGCTTGAGGCGGGAGGGTTCGTTGGCGGGCTGGGTCATCGGTGTCTCGGTCATGGTCGTATGCCTTTCGGGTCGGTTGACACTGAAGTGCCCACGAGGTCGCCTAAAACCTACCCTCCTCACGCTCCATTGACCCGCTCCCTTGGAATGTTACAGAAATCACGAAAATCCGTACTGACGGTGGGTCGTTTTGTTGCAATTGCTGCCTCAGAGCGTTTGACAGCACGTCACACTGGGTCTATTGGCCAAGCCTCGAGATATCGGGCGGCGTCACTTATGACCTGCGGCCCTCTAATGGAGACGATGAGATGAAGCGTACGTTTCAACCTTCGAACTTGGTGCGCAAGCGCCGTCACGGCTTTCGCGCACGCATGGCCACCAAGGGCGGTCGCAAGATTCTGAACGCCCGCCGCGCCCGCGGTCGGAAGTCGCTCAGCGCCTAAGCCATGGTGACGTTGGGCCGCCATAGGCCCTTTGACAGGCCCTGCGGATGCGGGGCCTTTTGTCATGTCTGAGCTATCTGTTCTCACCAAGCGTTCGGATTTCCTCGCAGCTGCGCGGGGAAAAAGCCAAGGCACGCCTGGGTTTCACCTACAGGCGCGCGAACGCAGCGAGGGCGAGGAAAGTAGCACGCCCATTCGCGTAGGCTTTACATGCTCCAAGAAGGTCGGCAACGCCGTCGCGCGCAACAGAGCAAAGCGTCGCCTTCGCGAGGCCGCCGCAATCATCCTGACTGAACAAGGGCGCCCCGGCTGGGATTACGTCCTCATCGGCCGTCGCGACGCAACGGACCAGCGGAACTGGCAGGATCTTCTCGAGGATCTCAGACGCGGGCTAGGCCAAATCCACGGTGCCTAGAAAGCTGGCTTTGCGAGTGGCACAGAAAGCCACTACATACCACCCATGTCGCCCTTGGCCTATATCGTCTCGCTGCCGATCCGGTTCTATCGCCTCGTGCTGTCACCCTGGCTTGGGCTAGAATGCCGCTTTCACCCGACCTGTTCGGCCTACGCGCTGGAAGCACTCGAAATCCACGGCGCGTTCAAAGGGTCCTGGCTTGCCGCCAAACGTATCGCTCGCTGCCACCCATGGGGCGGATCAGGGATCGACAACGTGCCCCCAAAAGACAGCGACGCTAAGTGAGCAGCGCCATGTCGTTGGGGCGTCCCTGGAGCGACCTTCGCGTGGTTCGCGGGCTCCGCGGCTCCCCTCGCAGGGTCATGGCAAGGTCGGAATAAAAACCCGGATCGCTCCAGTAGAATGTATGCGACGGGATTAATCCCTTTTCACTGTCAGGCACCTTCGACGTGTACTGCGCACCGCAATAGACGTCGTCGAAAGCCATATCTGTGTTGTCCGGGCTCCCGTCATAGCCAGCACGCACCTTGCCGCTGACAAATCCCGTTTGCAGGTTCAACACCCGGTCCAGCGTGCTGTAGTAATTCGTAAAGCGCTCGAACCAGAGGCTCGCCACCTCCTGCCCCTCGCCTCCCATAGCCATCGCTTCCTGATCAATATCGGATGCGACAAAGACCCCTTCGTTGAACGCGAGCCGTGCGTCAAAATTTTGGACCGCCCCGAAGGCCTTCATCGTCAGGTACGCGCCCATGGAATGCGTCACGAGATGCAGCCGGTCGCGCGGTATGACCCGCCTCAGCTGCATCACGCCATCCGCCACAAAGGACGGTGCAACGCGACGCGCATCGGCCCGGTCTAGCGGATAGCCCGCCGGGTTGCCGTCGCTGGGCCAATCAAAGAGAACGACGAGACATGGATAGCCTGCGGCCTCTAGCCCGTCCTGAATCAGGGTCATCCGCTCGCGCGCATCGTCTTGCAGTGTATTGTATCCGTGGGTGAAGACGATCACCGGCTTACCGCCTGCCGCGTCGCGCACTTGCGTCAGCCAAGTCTCAACGTCGTCGTCGAATGGGGCGAAATGCTCTCGCCGCGCCGTCGCTGTTTCGGGAACGGCGACGTATCGCATTTGCGAGGACACCCCCCATTTGAAACATTGCTCTCTGGAATTGTAGGTGCGCCTAGAGAAAATGTAATGCATCGTCGAAGTCCCTAATGAATGGCATCAACATAGCCCAAACACGGCGCTCCAAGCCAGAATTCAGGTGCAATCGAGCCGAGATTGTACCAATCACAAAACAATCCTTGGCTGAAATCGGCTTTCAGAGTATCCCCACGACACCGCAGCGATCAGACAGGGAGGCGGATTTCATGACGACGTATTCTGCACCCCTCTTCGGCGCGGTTTGGCAAGGCAACGGCGTGTTACGCCGCTGCTAGGCACCGCCCCCCGTCCTCGGTCTGACGCGTAGGCCAGCCCCCGGACTCTCACCAAAAATCTAAAACCTATAGCGCAAAACGAACGCCCGTCGTCCGTGCGCGCCAACCCAATAGCCACCCTAACCAGGAGCCGGCCTTGGATGGCCGGGTATCGCCATGACACGAATAGAAGATCTCACCCCTGCCGCACTTCTCGACGCGGCGCTCAAGGCCAATGGTCCACTCAAAGTCCTCAAGGCCCTGCTACGCACGGCTCTGAAACCGCGCCGCAGGGCTCCCTATGTTCAGGATTTGCCGGCGCACCTGAGACGCGACATAGGCATGCCGCCGCAGGTCCCGCCCCCCACGCGTTGGGAACATCTGCGGTAGCTTTGCACTGCATCGAGGCCAGCCTCGGTGCGGTGCTATTGTTTCTCAAAGGTGATGGTGACGGCCCCGATATCGAGACCATAGCGCTTCATATAGGCGACGTTTAGCAGCCGATCCTCGGACAAAAGCCACATCCAGTCGTCAAAGGCGACGCGGATCGTTTCTGTCTCGCCGTCCGCGCTGACGATGGGCAAGTCAATCGTATAGCGCCAGTTGAAGGTGTCACCGCGCTCTTCACCCGTTGCGACGCCTTCCACGCCGGGGGCAGTGCCTTGCCATGTCTCCGGGCCGGTCTTTTGCAGCGTCCAGACCCGTTGCTCTGTCGCGCCATCCTCATAGACGAAATCTTCTACCAGCTTGAGCGTTTCGCCGTCCCATGTGCCCTCGATGACCACCTCGAACCGACGCCGCACGGTGCCAAGCACATCCTGAAACTGTCCGTAGGCAATGGTGCGCCCTTCAAAAAACTCTTCGAGATTGAGTTCCCGGTCAGATAGCTTTGGATCGTCCAATGACGGCTTGGCCGTGCAGGCAGCCAGCAACAGCGCTGCGCAGAGAATGAGGTATCGCATGAGTGCTCCCTTTTCTCTTCTACGGGTCGCGCCGTGCTCTGGATTTCTCTGGATACCGTTGGCAGCGCCCACATGCTCTGCCATACCAACCACATGTTGGACGAGGCAGATGATATCCACCCGCTGTTCCACGGTGCGCCCAAGACGACGGAGTTCAAGAAACTCCGCAAACGCATCGTGCGCGACACCCGCGAAGCGATCGAACAATACGGCATGGTCGAAAGAGGCGCGCGATGGCTCGTCTGTCTGAGCGGCGGTAAGGACAGCTACACGCTCCTCGCGGTGCTCACCGAATTGCAGTGGCGTGGCCTGTTACCCGTCGACATCCTCGCTTGTAATCTGGATCAGGGTCAGCCCGGTTTTCCGGCCACGGTACTTCCGGAGTTTCTGGACAAAATGGGCGTCCCGCACCGGATCGAGTATCAGGACACATTCTCGATCGTCATGGACAAGGTTCCCCAGGGCCGCACCTATTGCGCCCTGTGTTCGCGCCTGCGCCGGGGGAACCTCTACCGGATCGCGCGCGAAGAAGGCTGCAGCGCCGTCGTGCTGGGTCACCACCGCGACGACATTCTCGAGACCTTCTTCATGAACCTTTTTCATGGCTCTCGCTTGGCATCAATGCCGCCCAAACTTGTGAATGAAGCTGGAGATCTATTTGTTTATCGCCCTCTCGCCCACGTGGCAGAGGCCGATTGCGAGGCTTTTTCAAAAGCAATGCATTATCCGATCATTCCCTGTGACCTTTGCGGATCGCAAGACGGATTGCAGCGCCAACAAATCAAAGGCCTATTGGATCAGTGGGAAGCTAACCATCCGGGAAGACGTAATAAAATGTTTCGCGCGCTGATGAACGCGCGACCGTCCCACCTGCTGGATCCTGATTTATTTGACTTTGCGGGTTTGGCAATTTCACGCGAGGGTTGAATAAACTCCGGCCTCTTTTCGTTTTACAACCACTATTTGTTAACCCGGCTCCGCAATTGTGATGTCAATACCGCGGTTATCACGACTCGGTGGGTTATTGGTTGTAAGGAGTTTTTGGGCATGATCGCGCGCGTCTCAGGTTCGCTAAAATCCCTGCGGCGGAGCGTAACTTCGCTCCCTCATATTCTCACCGGATCACAGGCATTGGCTTTTCTGCCCGCAATTTCGCTGGCCAGTTTTTGGCTCGGCGGTGAGCTTGCCTTGATCGTCGCAGCGCTGGCCGTCCCTATCGTCATCGCACTGTTGGGTGTCATCGATTACCGCGCCAAACCACGCAGTGTCACTGGATCTTCACTTAGCGAACTCAGCCAAAGAGACCAATTGGTTCACTCCCTGCACGAAAGCCTCAGTCCAGGAACCGTCAAAATGCGCACCGCGGTTTGCTTCGCGGTTGAAATCGACGAATTCAAGTCGATCGAGGAACGATATGGCCGCAAGGCTGGCGATGAGGTCGTGGCGAAAACGGCAGAAAGGATCATGGACAGTCTGCGTGACTATGACGTGATTGCACGGGTTGACCCGGCAACCTTCGCCATCGCGATGGCGCCCATGCGCAACTGCGATCTGGAAGTCGCAATTCAAATGGCTGGCCGTCTCCAGGCCGCGATAGAAACGCCGATCTCCATCGACGCAACCAGTGTTTATATCACCACTTCCATTGGCTTTTGCCTATCCAACCGCGCGCCCTCGGATCGCGGCGAGTCAATGCTGGATGCAGCACTGGTCGCCATGGTTGAAGCACGGCGCAATGGCCCGTCTGCGATCCGCGCCTTCACCACCGAGATGCGCGCACGGATTGAGGCACGCCACTCGCTGATCGAGGAGGTAGCCGCCGCACTCGACTCAGGCGACATCCATCCTTGGTATCAGCCACAAATCTCAACTGAGACCGGCCGCGTCACCGGGTTTGAAGCTCTCGCAAGATGGAAACACGCTGATCGCGGCCTTGTTTCACCGGCTGAGTTTCTACCCGCCATTGAACAGGCCGGACTTATGGAACGTCTGGGCGAGGCCATCCTGTACCATGCCCTAACTGCCCTGAAATCATGGGATGACGCTGGGGTCGTGGTCCCGGCGGTAGGTGTAAACTTCTCGCCAGAAGAGCTTCGCAATCCCAAACTTGTAGACAAGATTCAGTGGGAACTGGACCGATTTGAAATAGAGCCGAAACGGCTCTGTGTTGAGGTTCTCGAAAGCGTCGTTGCGAACTCGGACGATGATGTTGTTACGCGCAATATCGCTGGTTTGTCCAATTTGGGGTGCATGATTGATCTCGACGATTTCGGTACGGGGCACGCCTCTATTTCATCCATCCGGCGGTTCTCTGTAAGCCGGATCAAAATCGATCGTTCGTTCGTCATGAAGGTAGACGAGGATCCGGAACAACAGCGCATGATCGCGGCTATTTTGATGATGGCGGAAAGGCTGGGGCTGGAAACCCTGGCGGAAGGGGTAGAATCTCTCGGCGAACATGCGGTGCTGTCGCAGCTTGGGTGCGGCCATGTGCAAGGCTATGGACTGGCGCGCCCCATGCCCTTCGACGACACAATCGGATGGATCGACCGCCACGAACAAAAGCTTGCAGGCGCAAATACGGCGGCCCGCCGCGCAGCGGGATAAGCACAGGTTTCACCAAGGCGTGCCAACGATCGTAAAGGCGCCCAAATCTCTTAGAAAAACTATTGCCGCCGGGGTTCTCGCCCCGGCTTTCTGCTTGACCTCGACGGCTACGGGTTGTTGAACCACGCGAAGCTTTCGCCGGTCCCTGGACACCGCACCTGCGCGTCATCCATCCGGCAAACCGACCTGATCTGAGGGTGAGGCCACCTCCATGGACGAGCAGAACAAGAATCTCCTTTTGGCAACCGGACTGAGCATGTTGGTGCTTTTGGTCTGGATGGTGTTTTTCGCTCCAGAGCCCCCTGAACAAGGGTCGAGCTTGGCTGAAAGCGATGGCACGACGGCGACCTCAGATACGGAAGCGCCTGCAATCGTCGCAGAAGAAGGCAGCGCTTCTGCAACGCCGGGATCCGTAGAAACGCCTTCTGAAGCCCGCGCAGCGGCACTGGAAGACACCCCTCGGGTTACAATAGATACCCCGCGCCTCGAAGGCTCGATTTCGCTCTATGGCGGGCGTATCGACGATCTCAGACTGAAGGATTACCGCGAAACGTTGGAGGAGAATTCTCCAATCGTGACGCTGTTATCGCCGGAAGGCGTGGCCGGGGCCTACTATGCCGCGCACGGCTGGGCCCAAGGCACGGGCCTCGGAGAAGGCGATGTACCGGGACCGGATACGGTGTGGTCGGTAACAGCGGGCGACACCCTAACCGTGGACACGCCAGTGACCCTCACCTGGGATAGTCCCGCAGGCCTGACTTTCCAAAAAACGATCTCTATCGATGAGAACTACATGTTCACCATCGATCAAAGCGTTGCGAATGGTACGGATAACGCCGTTCGCCTTGCGCCCTACGGCCTGATCCGACGCCATGGCATCCCAGACGATCTAAAGGGATTTTTCATCCTTCACGAAGGCCTCATCCGGATGGCCGACGGCGTCCGTGACGAAGTGAATTATGACGACTTGGTGGACCTCGAGGCGAATTCCGACGGCGACAATCGCAGCTCGGACCGTCGTTGGGTTGCAGAAAATGACGCGTGGATCGGGTTCACGGATCATTTCTGGATGACCACCCTGATCCCGGAACCCGGCACAGCGGTGAACACGACCGCGCAGATGTCCGAAAACACCGGCATCATGCAGGCCCTCACGCTATACGGAACCCGTAATCTGGCTGCTGGTGCGACCGAGACTGCCACTGCCCAATTCTTTGCAGGGGCCAAAGAATGGGAAGCGATCCGCAACTACGAGCGTGAAGAAGGCATCGTCGATTTCCTCGATTCGATCGATTGGGGCTGGTTCTTCTTCCTGACGAAACCAATCTTCGCGGTTCTGCACTATCTCAACGCCTACATCGGCAATATGGGCTGGTCCATCATCGCGCTAACTCTGGTCATTAAGGCCGTGCTCTTCCCGCTCGCGTACCGCTCTTACGCCTCCATGGCGCGCATGAAAGAGCTTCAGCCAGAAATGGAAAAGCTCAAAGAGGCCGCAGGCGATGACCGCCAGAAGATGCAGCAGGGCATGATGGAGCTCTACAAGAAGAACAAGGTGAACCCCGCCGCGGGCTGCCTGCCGATCCTGATGCAGATCCCGATCTTCTTCTCGCTCTACAAAGTGATCTTCGTCACGCTGGAACTGCGCCACGCGCCCTGGTTCGGCGTTTTCCAGGACCTCAGCGCACCTGATCCAACCTCGATCATGAACTTCTACGGTTTGCTGCCTTTCGCCGGGCCTGAGCCTGGCACGATAATGGCCTTGCTCTTCATCGGTATTCTGCCGCTGACCTTGGGTATATCGATGTGGTTGCAGCAAAAGCTGAACCCGGCGCCCACCGATCCGACGCAGGCGATGATCTTTGCCTGGATGCCTTGGGTCTTCATGTTCATGCTCGGCTCCTTTGCCTCCGGCCTCGTTGTTTACTGGATTGCGAACAACCTGATCACATTTGCCCAGCAATACCTGATCATGCGCAGCCAGGGCGTAAAGCCGGACGTGTTCGGCAACATCCGCGCGAGCTTTAAGAAAGCCGCGAAGTCCGAAGACAAATAGGTGGGGACGCTCGCCCATATCTACCGCCACCCGATCAAGGCGCACGGGTCCGAGCGTTTAGAGAGGGTCGAGCTGATCGAAAATGCCACCCTGCCCTGGGATCGGGTTTGGGCCGTTGCTCACGAAAGATCCAAGGCTGACGGCAGTGAATGGGCGCGCTGCGGGAATTTCTCTCGTGGTGCCCATGCACCATCCCTGATGGCCGTAACCTGCCGCTTTGATGAGACATCTGAACAGATCACGCTCAGCCATCCTGATCTGGACGACCTCACCGCAAACCCCGACCGCGACGGCGCGCAGATCGTGGATTGGATCACATCTGTGATGCCGCCCGAGGCGCGCAAATCCAGCCATGTCATACGCGCACAGAGCGCGGCGAAGGGTCAGGGCCTCACCGACAACCCGGCGCCCTATGTCAGCATCCTGAGCCTCGCGTCGTTGCGAGCCTTTGGCCAGGCAGCGGGGCGGGATCTTTCGCCCCTGCGCTTTCGCGGCAACCTCTGGCTGGATGGTTTGGGACCGTGGGAAGAATTCGAATGGGTTGGTAAACGCATCCGTATTGGCGAGGCGGAATTCGCTGTTGAAGATCGTATCGACCGCTGCCCCGCCACGACAGTGAACCCAGAAACGGGGCGCCGGGATACGGACACGCTGGGCATCTTGCAAGAAACCTGGGGGCATATCGACTTCGGCGTTTTTGCGCGCGTGGTCTCGGCTGGGCCCGTCGCTGTTGGCGATACCGTAGAGGTTCTGGGATGAGCCTGTCGTTTTCAGTCGCGCAAGTCGATGATCCAGCCGAAATTGAAAAAGGTCGGAAACTCTTTGCCGGGCAAACGGAGTTCGTAAAGGGCGTCGTGGCGATGGATGGATTGCCGCCGGGCGACCGCGTTGAGGTCTGTTTTGCCGGTCGATCCAATGTCGGGAAGAGCTCTCTGATCAATGCCCTCACGCGCCACAAGGGCCTTGCCCGGGCGTCGAATACGCCCGGACGGACGCAGGAAATCAACTTCTTCTCGCTCGCCGACCGATATTTGGTGGACCTGCCCGGTTACGGCTTTGCCAATGCTCCAGTGGCCGTGGTCGAGAAATGGCAACGACTGCTGAAAGCGTATCTATCAGGGCGCGTGAACCTACGTCGCGCCTTTGTGCTCATCGATGCCCGCCACGGGGTAAAACCAGTAGATGAAGAGATCATGAGCCTCCTCGACGCGTCGGCCGTTACCTTCCAGGCAGTCCTAACCAAGGTCGACAAGAACAAACCGGGCCAGACAGACAAAATCCTGGCACAGGTACGAGGAAAACTCTCGAAACATCCGGCCGCCTTCCCTGAGTTGGTGCTCACATCGTCGGAAAAAGGGGATGGCATCCCAGAGCTGCGCGCGATCATTGCGGGGCTCGACTAAACACCCCTCCAAAAGGCGGCACAAAACTCTTCCAAAGAGTTTTACAAATTCCTTTCAAAGGGATTTTCCGCTCTCAAACGTGCTGGCCCGCATTCACCTCGATTTCTGTGCCGGTGACGTAGCTCGATTGATCGGTGCACAGGAACCAGATCACATCGGCAACTTCTGATGGCTGCCCTAGCCGCCGCAGAGGAAGCCCGTCGACGATCTTTTCAGTCCCGGGTGATAAGATAGAGGTCTCTACTTCGCCGGGCGCAATGGCGTTCACACGAACACCCACCGGCCCGAAATCGTTCGCCATTTCACGCGTCAGCGCGGCCAGTGCAGCTTTGGATGTGGCATAGGCCGCACCTGCGAATGGATGGACCCGCGAGCCGGCGATGGATGTCACATTCACAATGGCGCCTTGAGCCGCGGCCAGTTCGTTCTGCAATCCGCGCGCCAGAATGACCGAGGCAAAGAAATTCACATGAAAAACCTGCCCCCAGGTTTTCAGGTCCGTGTTGAGCGTGTGGAGCCGCTCGCCACTTTCGCCCTTAGGAGAGATACCAGCATTGTTAACCAACGCATCCAGACGCCCGTCCACCTTGTCCCGGATCACCTCGATGGCGTCGATGGTCATGCTAGGATCGGCCAGATCGACCTGAATGTGGTTATCCTCGCCCCCTGGCCATGGGCAGCGCGCATCAAAGGCCATCCGGGAACAGGTCAGTACCCGCCATCCCTCTGCCGAGAATCTTTTGACAGTGGCGTGGCCAATTCCGCGGCTCGCACCCGTGAGAAGCATGGTTTTCTGACGCTCGGCCATGGGTGTCTCCTTTGCTCCTCCTAGGCCTAGCACGCTTGGCAAGCGCGCGGTAGCGGGCTAGGAGGCGCGGGAAACCCTTGGACCCGCCCGATGAAGACACGCAAAGACATGAACCGCGACTGGATTGCTACTGCCCGGACCCTGTCCCAGGCCCTGCCCTATATGCAGCGCTATGACGACGCCATCGTCGTGATCAAGCTCGGAGGCCACGCCATGGGCTCGGACGAAGCGATGGAAAGCTTTGCCCGCGATGTGGTTCTGATGCAGCAGGTGGGAATGAACCCGGTCATCGTCCATGGCGGCGGCCCGATGATTAACGAGATGCTGGGCAAGCTCGGCGTTGAAAGCCAGTTCGTAAACGGCAAGCGTGTCACGGATGAGGCCACTGTCGAAGTGGTTGAAATGGTTCTGAGCGGCACGGTCAACAAACGGATCGTGCAGGCCATTGCCCATGAAGGCGGCCGCGCGGTCGGTATCTCCGGCAAGGACGCTGGCCTGATGACCTGTGATCCCGCAGACCCGGCCCTGGGCCTCGTGGGCGAGCCCGCAGAAGTCGACACGACGCTTCTAAGGACGTTGTTTCAGGCCGACACGATCCCGGTCATCGCGCCGTTGGGTGCGGGCCGCAACGGCGAGACAATGAACGTCAACGGCGACACCGCCGCCGGGGCCATCGCCAGTGCGCTCAAGGCGGATCGCCTTTTGTTGCTCACCGATGTCAGCGGCGTTCAGAACGCGAACAAAGAAGTGATCACCGATCTGAATACGTCGCAGATCAAGGCCATGATCGCCGACGGCACCATCGCTGGTGGTATGATCCCCAAGACCGAAACCTGCGTCGCGGCCCTCGAAAGCGGCGTGCGTGCAGCGGTAATTCTGGACGGCCGGGCACCTCAGGCCTGCCTGCTCGAACTCTTTACTGACCACGGTGCGGGCACGCTGATCCGCGAAGGTTAGGCAGAACGCTTGCCAAGGCCTCAGGGTGCCGCTTACCGTTATCGGCAAGAGGAAACCTGATATGTCCGCACTCCTCCCACCGGAAGTAACGGCAGCGCTTGGCCCACGCGGGCTAAGGGTATCGGGAGGATTCGCGCCTGGTTCCAGTGATGGCCTGCCCGAGAAAGTGCGCAGCCTAGTCCTGCTCAGCCCCAGCGATGACTTTTGGTCGATCTTCACGGCAAGCCACGAATATCAGGGCGGCGCGCCACATCCGATGGACCGCTGGTCAAGGCGGGTGATCGGACGCTTAGCCTGCGAATTGGGTGCCAAAGCCTACTTTCCCTTTGGGCCAAAGCCGGCCCCATTCTTTGCCTGGGCGCAAAGATCAGGTCAGGCGTGGCCGTCGCCGGTAAAACTCCTTGTTGGCGCGGAGATGGGCCTCAATATCTCGTATCGTGGCGCATTGGGCCTGACGCAGGAAATCGACTTCGCCAAAGAGGCCCAACCTTGTTTTACCTGCGTGGCCCCTTGCACCAGCGCGTGCCCTGCCGGTGCGCTGACGGAAGACGGCTATGACGTTCCATCTTGCCAAGACTACCTTGCGAGCCACCCCGAAGGGCCTTGCCGAACTGAGGGCTGCCAGGTCCGCCGCGCTTGCCCTGCAAGCTCCCTACAGTCTTCAGAGCACGCGCGTTTCCATATGGACTCGTTCCTGGGATGAAAACTCTCATCATCATGCGTCACGCCAAATCGAGCTGGTCGGATCCCGGCATGCGCGACATTGACCGCCCTTTGAACGGGCGCGGCCGCAAATCTGCGCAGGCCATCGGAGAATGGCTGTCCTATGGCGGGTTCCAACCCGACCTTGTCTTGTGCTCCAGCGCGCGCAGAACGGCGCAAACCTGGGAGCATATGGAACTCGACGCGCCGATTCAGTTTTTGCCTGAACTCTACCACGCAGCGCCAGGCGCCATTCTCTCCGCGGTTCGCAATGCGTCAGGTGATTGCGTACTTGTGCTTGGGCACAATCCCGGCATCGCCTATTTCGCCGAGATGATCGTTTCTGATCCGCCGTCTCATGATCGGTTTGACGACTATCCCACGGCGGCGACACTCGTGGCCGGTTTCGACGGGGAGTGGGCCGCACTGGAACCGGGAAAAGCAATCGCGCGGGCCTTTACGGTCCCGCGCGATCTTATTGAGTGACGGTGGGGTAAAACCCCACCCTACTGCCTAGTGGCCGAGGATCTGGCTCAGGAAGAGCTTGGTCCGGTCGGATTGCGGATTGTTAAAGAACTCTTCCGGCTCGTTCTGTTCAACGATCTGCCCGGCATCCATAAAGATCACCCGGTTCGCCACCTGACGGGCAAAGCCCATTTCGTGGGTCACGCAGAGCATGGTCATGCCTTCCTCTGCGAGCTCGATCATGGTGTCGAGCACCTCTTTGATCATCTCGGGGTCGAGTGCCGAGGTCGGCTCGTCAAAGAGCATGATACGCGGTTTCATGCACAGCGACCGGGCGATGGCCACGCGCTGTTGCTGACCACCGGAAAGCTGCCCGGGATACTTGTTTGCCTGATCCGGGATCTTCAA
>JBCDKE010000018.1:0-37476 GCA_038747015.1 Pseudomonadota bacterium | reverse complement strand
GCGTGGAACGAATTCCTGCTGGCCTTCATGCTGCTGGATGATCCGTCGAAGTTCACGCTGACGCGCGGTATCGCGGCGCTGAACTCGTCCGAGATCCCCCGTCAGCACCTGATGGCAGGCTCCGTGATCGCAACTGTACCAATCATGGCACTGTTCCTCGGGCTGGAGAAATTCATGACCAAGGGCCTGACTGCCGGTTCGGTGAAGGGGTAGCCATGATCAACACAGCAATCGATATGGACGCCCGTGCACGCGCGATTTTGCAAGGCAATGATCGCGGCGGGTACACGGTGCCGACGGCGGGGCTCTATCCCTACCAGTGGAACTGGGATTCTGCCTTTGCGGCATGGGGCTTTGCGACCTTTGACGTTGACCGCGCCTGGGAGGAGCTCGAGACGCTCTTTTCCGGTCAATGGGCCAACGGGATGGTGCCGCATATCCTCTTTCACAAGGACGATCCGGGCTACTTCCCAGGCCCGGATGTTTGGGCCAGCGGCACAACACCACCTTCCTCCGGCATTTCGCAGCCGCCTGTGGCGGCGACGATGGTGCGACTGGTGTTGGCTGCTGACCCATCACGTGCGGAGCGCGCGCGGGCGCTGTTCCCCAAGCTGATGGCCTCGCACACCTGGTTCATGAGGGACCGTGTCCGCGACGGCATGGCCTGCATCACCCATCCGTGGGAGAGCGGCCGCGACAATTGCCCGGACTGGGATATCGGCATGGCCGGTGTCGACGGATCCAATGTGGGCGAATACACGCGGCGCGATACGGGCCATGTGGACGCGTCCATGCGTCCGACGATGGAGGAATACGACCGCTATGTCGCGATCCTCGAATTCGGGCGCTCGGTGAACTGGAACGCCAATGCAATCATGGCTGATGGGCCGTTCCTGATGGCCGATCCGGGCACGCATTTCATCCTGATGCGCGCCCATGCCGACCTCGCTGCCTTGGCGGCGGAGCTGGGCGAGGATGCGGGCCCGCTGGATACGTGGCACGACGAGCTGCGCAAGGGTGCGGACGGTCTGTGGAACCCCGAGATCGGCGCCTATGACGCGCGCAACATGCGAGACGGCGCCTTTGCCGGCGTTCTCGGCACCGGGGCCTTCACCGCCTATGTGGCGGGGGTTGCGCGGCCCGAGCTCGACGCGGAGCTGATGCGGAGCTGGGACGCCGTGAAATACGGCCTGCCCTCGTCAGATCCCGAAGGGCCCCTGTTTGACGCGCGCCGCTACTGGCGGGGCCCGATGTGGCCATTCCTGAACGCGCTCATCGCGCTCGGCCTCAAGGACAGCGGCCGCGCCGATCTGGCGGAGCGTCTGCGCAAAGAAACCGAAAGCGCCATCCGCAGCGGTGGCTTCAACGAGTACTTCGATCCAACAACCGGTGAACCCTGTGGTGGGACCGACTTCACCTGGACAGCAGCAATTTGGCTCACCTGGGCCGGACGGGAGAAAGACTAATGGCATCCGTAGAACTTCAAGCAGCCGAAAAATGGTACGGCGACGTTCAGGTGATCAAGGGCGTGGACCTGCAGATCGAAGACGGCGAGCTGGTCGTCTTTGTGGGGCCTTCGGGCTGCGGTAAATCTACGCTTCTGCGCATGATCGCGGGGCTCGAGGAAACCTCGCGCGGGGCGGTCGTCGTGGGCGGCACTGATGTGACGGCGGACCCGCCCGCCAAGCGCGGTCTGGCCATGGTGTTCCAGTCCTACGCTCTCTACCCACACCTGTCGGTGCGAGAGAATGTGGGGTTCCCGCTGAAGGCGGCCGGTGTCGCCCCGGCGGAGATCGACAAGAAGGTGGACGAGGCCGCGCAGGTTCTGCGTCTCGACACCTACATGGATCGCCGCCCCAAGGATCTGTCGGGCGGTCAGCGTCAGCGCGTGGCCATCGGCCGGTCCATCGTGCGCGAACCGTCGGCGTTCCTCTTTGACGAGCCGCTGTCGAACCTCGACGCCGCGCTGCGCGTGGAAATGCGACTGGAGATCGCCAAGCTGCACCGCTCGCTCGGCGCGACGATGATCTACGTGACCCACGACCAGATCGAAGCCATGACGCTGGCGGACCGCATCGTGGTCCTCGAAGCGGGCAAGATCGCTCAGGTCGGTTCGCCGCGCGAGCTCTACATGAACCCGGCGAACCTCTTTGTCGCGCAGTTCATCGGTAGCCCGCGCATGAACGTGATGCCGGCAAGCTCGGTCCCCGAATGGGGTCAGGGTGCCGATCAGGTGGGCGTGCGCCCCGAGCACCTGACCATTGGTGACGGTCCGCTGAGTGGCAAGGTCGACGTGGTCGAGTATCTGGGTGCCGAAAGCTACATCATCGCCGATTGCGGTGCGGCAGGTTCTGTCACCGTGCGCGTCGCAGGTGAGAGCACCATGGAGCCCGGCACGCCGATACAGATGAACGCAGCGCCCGAGAGCATCCACCGCTTTGACGCGGCGGGTCTGGCGATCTCGTCCTAAGACACTCGGGGCCCCCTGCCCTAGTCAAAGGGCCCCGATCGTGATTTCGATAAAAGGCTGGCTTTGGCGATCTGTGTCGCCGGGGCTGGCCTTTTTCTTTTGCTCCTAGGGAGGTCTGACCATGAACGCGCCCCTCGCCCTGATCACCGGTGCCAATCGCGGGATTGGCAAGGAAGTCGCCCGGCAACTGGCCCATGACCATGGGTTCGAAGTACTCGTCGGCTCCCGCGATCTGGGCAAGGGCGAGATGGCGGCGGGAGAAATCGGCCGAGGCGCTACGGCAATCCAGCTCGATGTCGCAGACGAAGCATCGGTACGCGCGGCTTTTGCCCAGATCGCAGAGACCCACGGTCGGCTCGACGTTTTGGTCAACAATGCGGGCGTGGATTACGACACCGATCAGCGCGCGAGCAGTGCCGATCTGGCCCGCGTACGGCGGGCGTTTGATACAAACCTCTTTGGGCCCTGGGCCACTACAATCGCCGCGGTGCCCTTGCTGAAACGCGGGTCGCGCTCGCGGATCGTCAATGTGTCCTCCGGTGCGGGCGCGCTCGCGGACATGTCCGGGGGCACGGCGGGCTACGGCGTGTCCAAGGCCGCACTGAACGCGTTGACGATCAAAACGGCGGCGGAACTGAAATCTCAGGGCGTCTTGGTGAATGCGGTCTGTCCCGGATGGGTTGCCACCGACATGGGCGGCGGTGGGCGACCGGTGGCGGACGGTGCAAGAGGCGTGGTCTGGGCCGCTACCTTGCCGGAGGGCGGGCCCACCGGTGGATTTTACCGCGATGCTCGGCCTATCGAGTGGTAGCGGAGGCTACTTCGCCGCCCAGTCGCGCAGCTGTCGGCGGATGATTTTTCCGGTCGTCGTCATCGGCATCTCGTCGATGAAGCGAATGGCGCGGGGGTATTCATGGGCCGCGAGGGTCGATTTGACGAAAGCTGCGATTTCGTCGGCGAGGGCGTCCGAGGGCTGTTGCCCGTCGCGGAGCACGACATAGGCCACGACGATGGACCCGCGCACGGCGTCGGGCTGGCCCACGACGCCAGCGAGCTGCACCGCCGGGTGGCGGGTCAGGCAGTCTTCGACCTCGGCAGGACCGATGCGGTAGCCGGCGGAGCTGATGACGTCGTCGTCACGGCCGATGAAAAATAGACGTCCGTCGGCGTCCTTGACGCCCCTATCCCCGGTCAGGAGCCATTTGCCGCCCGCCCCCGTGACGAATTTGGCCTCGGTGGCCTCGGGGTTGTTCCAGTAGCGCAGGAACATGACTGGGTCCGGGGATTTCACGGCGATGGCGCCTTCGGTGCCAGTGGGGGTGATCTCTCCAGTTTTCTCATCGATGATTTCGACAATGTGGCCTGGCACCGCGCGCCCCATGGAGCCAGGGAGCGGAGGTTCGAGAGCAGAGCAGGACGAGACCACCATGTTGCATTCGGTCTGGCCGTAGAATTCGTTGATCGTGGCGCCGAGGGTCCGCTGGCCCCAGTCGAAAAGCTCGGCTCCAAGGGTTTCGCCACCGCTGCCGACGGAGCGCATGGTGATGCCGAGGGTCTCCGCCTCGGGATGCAGTTTCATCAGCTTGAGCGCGGTGGGCGGCAGGAAGGCGTTTCGGACGCCGTGGGATTTGATGAGATCAAAGGCGGCCTCGGCGGTGAATTTCGGGAAACGGCACCCGAGCACGGGGATGCCGTGATGGAGCGCGGGCATCAGCACGTCGAGGAGGCCGCCGATCCAGGCCCAGTCTGCGGGCGTCCAGAAGAGGTCACCCTCGCGGGGCAGGAAATTGTGGCTGATCTCGACGCCGGGGAGATGGCCCAGGAGAACCCAATGGGCATGCAAGGCACCTTTCGGATTGCCGGTGGTGCCGGAGGTGTAGATCAACAACGCGGGGTCGTTGCTGGAGGTCTGCACCGGTGTGAAGTTCGGCGCGTAAGCATCTATGAAAGAGGAGAAATCTTTCACACTTGATCCTGCCCCGTCGATGGACAGGACGAGTTCGAGATCGGGAAGTTCGGCGCGGATTGCGGTGAGTTTCTCGGCCCCTTCGGCGTTTGTGATGACGGCCTTTGCACCGGAATCCCGGAGCCTGTGTAAGAGGGCGTTACGGCCAAAGAGCGTGAAGAGCGGGATCGAGATGCAGCCCATCTTGGCGACGGCAATGTGGGAGACCGCGGTCTCGGTGCACTGCGGCAGGAGCACGCCGACACGGTCGGCGATTGCGTCCCCTGCACGCCCGATGCCCGCAGCAGTCAGCGCATTGGCGAGGCGGTTCGAGGCGTCGCGAAGCTCACCGAAGCTCACCCGGTGGGCATCTCCGCTGTCGTCCACATCGATCAGCGCCAGCCGGTTGGGTTCGGCATTCGCCCACTTGTCGCAGATATCGACGCCGATGTTATAGCGGTCGGGGATATCCCAGCGGAATGCTGACTGAAGTTCCTGGAATGAAGAAGCATCGTCCCGAAGCACGGCGCGTTCAGCGACGGTCAAATACGTCGGGGAGCATGCGGCCAATGACCCCGAACAGGAAAGCTGTGCTGATGCCAAAGCAGAAAAGACCCGAAACTGCCGCGAAGGTTGCGAAGATCCGGTATCCGTTTTCAAGGACGATGTCGCCGTACCCCAGCGTGGTATAGGTGACGGCCGAGAAATAGTAGCTATCGCCTAGCTCGGTGAAATTTCCGGTCCACATAAAGGCCACGGACCACGACCAGATTTGCAATGTGTGCCCTGCCAAGAGTGCCAACACCACCGTCAGCAAAGTTGCAGACCGACGCAATTTGATCCGATCCTGAAACCAGTTGTGCTGGCTTACGCGCTGCATCGCAGGGATACTGAGCGTCACGAAGAAAACATGCAACAAAGTGCACCAACCGAGGATGCAGGTGCCCCAAAAAAGCTGTCCAGCAGGTGTCATAGTAACGAAGTCCCTTGGCGGCTGTAGCAAGTTCAAGTTAGGCTAGGCGCAAAGCTCACGAATTGGGGAAATCCGCTTTGCATTACGCATTCTTGTCCGCGACCTTGATTGCTTTATCAAGCACTTATGGCAGCATCGCAATCGCGCAGGAGACGGCGCCGCGCCCTGCCAAGGTCTTTGTGGTTCAGGAGACTCAGGATGTGTTGCAGCGCAAATACCCGGCGACTGTGTTGCCATCGACTGAGGCGGAGGTGTCCTTTCGAGTGTCAGGCCAGGTTGTAGAGCTGCCGATCAGCGCTGCGCAGGACGTCGTTGAGGGCGACCTGATCGCCAAACTCGATACTCGCGACTTCGAAACGCAGGTTGCTTTGTTGCAGAGCCAGGTGGACCAGGCGAATGCAGAGCTGTTGGCCTTGCGCAGCGGGGCGCGCACCGAAGAGATTGCGGCACTTGAGGCGGCCGTGGCGTCGGCACAGGCGCAGGTGGATGTGGCTCGCCAAGCCCAGGAGCGTGCCCAGGAACTCGTGAACCGGGGTGTTGCAGCGGTTGCCACGCTGGAAACCGCCGATGGCGATCTGCGCGTTGCGGAGGCGAACCTTGAAGCGCAGGAAGAAAATCTCCGCATCGGGCAGGTAGGTGCCCGCCCAGAGGATATCGCGGCTGCCGAAGCAGCCCTTCGCGGGCTCGAGGCGCAGTTGCAGCAGGCGGAAGACCAGCTGACGGACGCGTCGCTCATAGTTCCCTTCGACGGGGTCATTTCGCGACGCAACATCGATAACTTCACCAATATTCAGGCGGGTCAGAGCATCGTATTGCTGCAGTCGCTGCGCCCGGTTCATTTGGCCTTCGATATCCCGGGTACTGATGTGTCGACGTTCAGCCGCTATGGCCTGCCCAATATCGTGACCACGGCATTCTTTGACGCGTTCCCGAGCAATGAATTTCCCACGGAGATCGTGGAATTTTCGCTCGACGCCGATAGCGCGACCCAGACCTATCGCGGTCGGGTTTCGGTCGAAATCCCGGAAGGGGAGTTAGGCATCCTTCCGGGAATGGTTGCCGACGTTGTAGTGTCCGTCGAACGCGGCATCGGCACGCAGCTCTTAGTTCCGCTTTCGTCTGTCGCGGCAGACGCCTCAGCGGCACCTTTTATTTGGAAGTTAGGCGCCGACAACGCTGCGACATCCTCGCAGGTGGAGTTGGGGGAAACGCAAGGAGACATGGTCGAGATCCTTTCAGGCGTGGATGCGGGTGACACGATTGTGTCGGCAGGCGTCAGTCGAATTACCGAAGGGCAAGTGGTCCGCCCGATCACTCAGGTCGGGGAATAGGCCATGAACCTCGCAGCATTTGCGCTGAACAAGCGTCTGATTTCTGCCGTCTCGACATTCCTAATTCTGGCGTCCGGCTACTTCGCCTACAATTTGCTTCCGCGCTTTGAGGACCCGGAATTCATCATCCGGCAGGCGCAGATAATTACGCCCTATCCCGGCGCTTCTGCAGAAGAAGTTGCCGATGAAGTCACCGAGGTTATTGAAAACGCACTTCAGGAGCTCGAAGGCGTAGACGAAGTTCGATCCGTCTCATCACCGGGATTGAGCAACGTCACCGTAGAATTTACGATAGCGGCTACTCCGGATCATCCAGAGCTGGACCAGAAGTTCACGCAAATGCGTGCCAAAATATTGGACACGCAGAGCAGCCTGCCGCCCAATGCATTGGAAACGCAAGTTTTTGATGATTACGGCGACGTATTTGCGCTCTACTACGCGATCGTTGGCGAGGACTACACGATATCCGAGCTTTACGAGTACGCGAAAGACCTGCAACGGGAGCTCGTGACCGTTGAGGGCGTGTCAAAAGTCGTCCTTAACGGGGTTCAGAACGAAGTCATTTACGTTGAATATAGCCCCGCGCGGCTGATCGAGCTGGGGCTGTCAGCGGGGCAGATCGGCGACCTTTTGGAAGGCCAAAGCCTCGTGACGCCTGCGGGGTCAATCCTGGCCGGTAATACGCGCCTGACCTTGCGACCTGAAAGCGCCGTGGATTCGCTCGATGCCATCGGCAACCTTGTGATTACGGCGTCCACAGGCGCGACCTTTAAGCTAAGCGACATTGCTGAAGTAAGCAGAGGCCTCGAAGAACCTGCAACCGAGCTCCTCTACAGGGATGGCCAGCAAGCCGTCGGGATTGGGGTCGCGAATACTCTCGGCGGGAACGTTGTGAATATGGGCAACGCCGTGAGGGCCAAGTT
This sequence comes from Pseudomonadota bacterium, assembly GCA_038747015.1. GTDB lineage: Bacteria > Pseudomonadota > Alphaproteobacteria > Rhodobacterales > Rhodobacteraceae > Shimia_B. The sequence continues at coordinate 29,834 of JBCDKE010000018.1, read as the reverse complement.
CCAGGAACTGGATAGCCTGCGTCCCATCGGGATCGAAGTTTTGACGATCTCGGATCAAGGTATTTCGGTGAAGGCGTCGGTCGACAGCTTTGTCGTCAATGTCGGCCTGGCGCTTGCGATCGTTGTGGGCACGCTCTTGGTCTTTATGGGGCTGCGATCAGGCATCCTGATGGGGGGTATCCTGTTGGTGACTGTCGCGGGAACGCTCATGGGGATGCTTCTCTACGGGCTCGATATGCAGCGGATCTCGTTGGGGGCGTTGATTATCGCCCTGGGGATGCTCGTCGACAACGCGATCGTTGTTGTCGAAGGAACACTGGTGCGCACCCAGAAAGGCGAGACCGCGGCGGAGGCCTCGGTCGCGGTGGTCAAACAGACAATCTGGCCGCTTTTGGGCGGCACACTTGTTGGCATATTGGCCTTCTCACCGATCGGATTCTCACCAGACAACACAGGCGAATACGCAGGCAGCCTGTTTTGGACAATCGGCATTGCGCTGCTGTTCTCATGGCTCGTTGCTGTTTGGCTGACGCCGTATTTCTGTACGCTGCTCTTCAAGCCCGGAAATGCCGATGAGGTAGAGGATAAGGAAGGGTCCTTCCTCGGCGCGTACCGAAGATTTTTGATGTTCGCGATCAAGACGCGCTACGCCACTGTAATTCTCGTCGTCGCGCTTTTTGCATCCTCAATCATGATGTTCAGCCAAGTTCCGCCTGGTTTCTTCCCGACGTCAACGAGACCCCAGTTCGTGATCGATTACACTTTGCCAGAGGGTACGGATATCACCCGGACCGAAGCCGACGTTCTCGAGATTGCTGAATATGCCCGGGGTCTCGAAGGTGTCACTGGCACCAACACGATGGTCGGGGCCGGCCACCAGCGCTTTATGCTGACTTACGAGTCCAGCGATCCTATTTCGGCCTATGGGCAGGTGCTTGTTGATGTCGAGGAGTACGCCCAGATCGACGGGTTGCAGAAGGAACTACAAGCTTATCTGGATGAAACCTACAGCGACGCTTTGATCAAAGTTTGGACATTCGTCCTAGGACCCGGCGGCGGCGCGAAGGTCGAGGCGCGTTTCTTTGGCCCGGATGCTGGTGTTTTGCGCACACTATCCGAGCAGGCCAAAAACATAATGGTCGCTGCGGGGGCGGTGGCAGTCGCCGACGATTGGCGAGAGCAGATCCAGGTTATCCGCCCCGTCATCAATATCGACAACGCACGGCGGCTGAACCTTACTCAGGGCGAGATCACAAACGCGCTTTATTCCCATCTAGAAGGCACAAACCTCGGCAAATACCGTGAAGGCGATGAACTGCGCGATGTGATCATGCGGCCCGTTGATGAGGCTCGCAACGACGCGAGTACACTCAACGACATTCAGGTATTTAGCCAAGTGACAGGTGCGTACGTGCCGATCACGCAAGTCGTCGATCGTTTTGACCTGGTATTTGAGGCATCGAACCTGCGTCGGATCAATCGCGAATTGGCCATCACCGCGCAGTCCGACAATGCGCCGGGCGTTTTGGCTGGGGATCTCTATGAGGCGGTAAAGGGCCCGATTGAGGAGATCGAGTTGCCGCCAGGATACCGGCTGACGTGGGAAGGCGAAGCGGGAAGCAGTGCAGAAGCCAATGAGGGGCTTGCTCAAACATTCCCCTATGGCATCGGAGCGATGTTCATCGTGGTGCTCTTCCTGTTTAACGCCTGGCGTCAAACGATTATCATCTGGCTCGCGGTGCCGCTGATTTTTATCGGCGTTATCTATGGCCTCGCACTATCCGGGACGCCACTGGAGTTCATGGCGATCCTGGGGATTTTGTCGCTCACCGGGATGCTGATCAAAAACGCCATCGTTTTGATCGATGAAACGGATGGGCAGATCGCTTCAGGCAAGGCGCGAATGACGGCTGTGGTAGATTCCGCCGTGAGCCGCGTTCGTCCAGTGTGTCTCGGTGTCCTGACGACAGTTTTGGGGGTGATCCCATTGCTCTGGGACCCGTTCTTCAAGTCTTTGGCGGTGGTGATCATTTGCGGTCTGAGCTTTGCGACGATCCTGACTTTGATCATTGTACCGACGCTCTATACGATCTTCTTCAAGGTGAAAGGCGATGAGACCTAAGCTAGCGACTCCGAGGCGATGGGCGATTTTGGTGATGTCACTCATCCCTATGGGCTGTGTGACCGTACCTGACAGCATCGCATTTTCAGAGCCCATCGAGGCAGCGAGCGTCCAAAATGTGTTCGTTGCCTCGAGCCGGTTACCTGCTCCGGTATCCGTGGACGCCTCTCAGGACCGCGAAACTGAGCTGAAATACGCGCGCTATGACGTATCGATCCCCCCGACCCACGCGCTCGGTCAAATCGAATGGCCCGACGCTGAGCCCGACGCCAACACAGATTTCGTGGTTGTGGGGGAGCAGGACTTTGCGTCAGAGAGCGAGCTCCTTGCGGCGATCCGCAAAGAGCGTGACGACGAAATTCTCGTCTTTATCCATGGCTACAACAACACTTCGTCAGAGGCGCTTTACCGCTTTGCCCAGGTCGGCCATGACTTTCAAACGCCAACGCCGATGTTGCTTTTTGCGTGGCCGTCAGCGGGGCAGCCACAGGGCTATGTCTACGACCTTAGTAGCGTTTCGTTTTCGCGGGACCCACTCGCCGACCTGCTTACGGAGATCAGCCGCAAGACAAATAAGAAGATCGCACTGATCGCGCATTCCATGGGCTCACATCTCGCCATGGAGGTGATGCGGCAGCTGGCATTAACTGGGCGTCGGGACGTGTTAAATGATCTGGACGTCGTAGCGCTTTTGTCGCCGGATATCGATCCGGATGTGTTTCGTTCTCAGGCGACCGTGATAGGCGAATTACCTGATCCGTTCGTGATAATGACAAGCCAGAATGACAGGGCCTTGAGCCTTTCAGCTTTCCTCAATGTCGGCCGACAGAGGGTCGGCAATCTCACCGAGGCTGAGGATGTCGAAGGTTTCGACATAACCATATTTGACTTTTCTGCCGTCGCCGATGGATCCAGCGGGGACCACTTGGTGCCCTTTACCTCGCCCGCCGCGATTGCCCTGATGCGCAATGTCGTCAAAACAGATGAACGCGGTGAGCCGGACCTTTCAGAGTTCACAATTGGCGCGGACGGGGTTGTTCGGGCCAATCCACCGGATACGACTGCACCCACACAATAAGATCGACGGGCGCGCTCAGGGCGCCGCTTGCAGAAGGATCTGTTTCCAGATCGCGGTTTCGTCGATCAGCGTCCATTCGCGCCGCAGTTTTGGGTCGCCGGCTCCGAGACTGCCGAATTCAGCATGGGTGGCCCCGAGGACATAAATTTCGGCACCCGTGGGTTCACCGAAGGCTCCGTAGCCTTCGTGTTTTCCGTGCAGCGTCCATCGCAAGGCCGCGCGGGGCGGCATGGTCGGGTCGTCCCGGCCGATGACGTGGTGAATTTTGAATTCCGCCTTGGGGAAGCTCGCCCGCAGTCCCATCCAGAAGCGGTCCGCGCCTCCATATCCTTGGGCCTGCAGGCCACCGGGATATTCCAAGAGTGCAGCGCGGTCGTATTCTTCCGGTATGACGGCGAAATCGGCCGCAATGATGCGGGTGACAATGTCCGCGAGGCGTGCGCCCCATTCACTGTCATTGCCCCTGCCCTTGTAGGGGCCGGGCACGTCGTTGGCGGGCGTGTAGGGCTGGACGCAGTTCTCCGGGCCGCCTTCGCGCGCGATCAGGTCGCGGGCATAGGCCTTGGGGTCGATGCCCATCTGGCGCACGATGGCCCCCTGATCGCGGATCAGCCACTCGTCGTTGATCTGGTTATTTTGCGCATGACAGTCGGCGATAATGCGGTAGCGCAGCGTGGCGCCGGTGGCTGAGCCGTAGACGCCCGGATTGATATGCGTCGCGGTGGAGATCAGCCGGTGCGAGGATAAAAGGCCGGTGTCTTCGTCACCGCACCAGATCACGTCTTCGCCCAAGAGCTCGCGATCCGGGAATTCGGCCAGGGTCGCCATGGTCGCAGAAATGACGTCCTTGTTGCCCACGACCACCGAGGCCGGAGAGCGGACGATAATGTCCGGCGCGTAGTAGTCGTGGAGCGTCGCGATCTTGCGATCTTCCCAGATTTCCTTGGTTACCCCGAGGATGTAGTCAGGGAAGTCAGCGAATTTTGGATCGAAACCTTTCATCACACATCCCCTACCGGGAATGGGATGCGTCCGGCAACGCGCACATTGTTGAATTCCTCCATCCGCGCGAGGACGTCGACGCCGAGCTGACGGTAAGCGTCGAGGATGTCGACCATGACCCAGTTCTCGCGGATCTTGCCGTCTTCAATGCGCCAGAAATCGAGGCTCTTCATCGTGATCCTTTGGCCTGAGGGCGCGATGCCCATCCAACCGTTTTGCGTGATGGTCTGGATCATGTTGGGCCAGCCCGTGACGGCGCAGTAATCGCCGTCCCCGAAGAAATGGTAGGTGATTTCATCCACGTACTGCCCGCGATCGGGCATGGCGTTGATGAATGGTATCTGATGCCAGTTGCGAAAGCCTGCGATGCCGCGCGCGGTGCCGATGCCGGCAGGCCCGTACCAGTTTACCCGGTCATGCCAGAACCGCGGCATCTCCATGACCTCCGGGCCGCCCTGTTTAGGGTGCTTTTTCATGTGGTTGAGCATCACGACGACGTGGTCGCAGGATGCTTGCGATCTGGCGTCGTCGCGGGGGCCTGGCACATGGCCGTCGTTGGTGGCAGGGCCCGGAATGCAGAATTCGAGGCCGAGCGACGGGGCCATCGGCCATGCGCCGGCCTGCATCATGACCTCAGGGATGTCCCAGAGGGTCTGAATCTCGACCACTTTGCCACTTTGGAACCGGTAGAATTCGTGGAACCGCATATGGGTCAAATGCCCGGTGGGCGGGATGCCCAGCCACGGCCCCACAAAGGTGCCCATGTAGTGCCCGCCGCAGCCGACCCAGTTATCGCCGTGCTCGGTGGGGCCAGACATAACGATCCAGTCCCGGCGTTCGAGGTCGGGCATGGCATCAAAGAGCGATCCATAACAGGCGTCATAGAACGCCTCGGGCCCGGTCATGTCACCCAGCGGGTGCGGCATGTGGATGATCGCGTCGGGGGCAATGAGGTCGCCCAGCGCCGCGCGAACGCCAGCCTCGTTGAAGTTCACCATGGCGTCCCTGAGCGGGGCCAGGGCTGCTTTGTTATCGGTGTGAATATCGCTCATTTGCCTGCCAGTGCGTGCATGCGGGCGAAGACGTCGACGCCCAGTTGTCGATAAAGATCGATCATGTCGACCATGACCCAATTCTCGCGGATCTGGCCTTCTTCCACGCGCCAGAAATCGAGGCTTCGTCGGGTGATCCGGCGCCCGGTGGGCGCGAGGCCGAGGAAACCGTCGCCTGAATGGGTGGCGGTGGCCGAGGGCCAGCCGGTGAAGGCCACGAGATCGTGGTCGCCAAAGAAGACCCCATCGTCGAGGTGACGGGTGTTGTCTGAAAGCCCGGTGCGGAAGCCCTTGAGCACGACATCGCGGATGCTGGCAAGGCCGCGCGCGCTGCCGATCCCGGTAGGTCCGTACCACGGCGCCGACGGGTGCCAGTAGCCACCGAGACCGCGGTCCGGCGTCGTTGCGTCGCCCTTTTGCAGGTCATGGAGCATATCCCAGACCAGTTGCACCGAGGCATCCGCGCGGGCGGCGTCGAAGGGCGCTGTGATGACGCCCTCACCGGTCGACGGCCCCGGGCACATCCATTCGACGCCGAGTTGCGGGGCCATGGGCCAGACGCCTGCCTGATCCATGAGCTGTGGGATGTCCCAGAGCGCCTCCATCTCGACCACGCGGCCTTCTTCGAGGCGCAGGTATTCGTGGTAGCGGAAAAAGACGGGCTTTCCGGTGGGCGGGATGCCCAGCCATGGGTCTTCGAATGTGCCAAGGAAGTTGCCGCCGAAGCCGACCCAGTCGCCGGATTTCCCCAGACCCCAGCGCGGGCCGGCCATGACGATGAAATCGGCGCGTTCGAGATCGGGCAGTGCCTCGAGCAAGGCTGCGTAGACGTCGGACCAAAGCGTGGCGCCGGTGACCTCGCCCAGCGGGTGGCCGAGCCGGATCGTGGCATCGGGCGCAAAGGCTGACGTGATCGCGGTCTCGACAGTCCTCGCGTCGCCTGAGCGCAGCGCGGCGCGCAGCGGCGCAAGCGCCCGCTTGTTGGCGTCGTGGATCGACGCGCCAATGCATGGCGCATCGGGTGTAACGAGGGTCATCCCTTCACGGCCCCCGCTGTCAGCCCGCTGACAATCTGGCGTTGGAAGAACATGATCAGCATGATCAGCGGCACTGTGGCCGAAACCACCGCCGCCACGGCGAACATCACGTTACCCTGAACCTGCGTGGAGCCCATGAAGGATGCGATCTTGGGGATCATCGTTTCGTTTTCCTGGCTCAGCAGCATCCGCGTCACGGTGAAGTCGTTATAGGCCAGCAGGAAGGAGAAGAGCCCAGTGGTGATCACCCCCGGCCACATGACCGGCATGATCACGCGGCGGAACGCCTCGAACCGGGTGCAGCCGTCGACCATGGCGCTTTCGTCCAGATCCTTGGGGATATTCAGGAAGAAGGAATGCAGCATCCACAGTGTGAAGGGCTGATTGATCGCCACGAGCACGATGATTGTGGTGGGCAGGATGCCCCAGACGTTCCATTCGAAGAATGGCAGCAGATACCCGGACACCAGCGTGATGTGCGGCATGGCGCGGAAAACTAGCGCTGCCATAAGGATCCAGAACGCGTAGCGGAAGCCGGAGCGTGCCAGCGCATAGCCACCCAGCGTCCCGAAGGTCAGCGAGATGATCACGGTGAAGAACACCACGATCCCGGTGTTGAGAACCGCGCGCCAGAATTCCTCCTGTACCCATGCACCCTCATACCCGTTCAGCGTGAACGAACCACCGGTTTCGATCTGGGTGCGGACGCCGTAGATCGCGTTGGTCCAGTCGGCCTTGGAGAAGAAGTCGCCTTCGACCTTGAACGAGCCCCAGGCCGTCCAGAGGAAGGGCATGGCGGCGATGATGAGCCAGAGACCTACGAGACCAAAGGAAATGACCTTGCCGGCGGTGAGACGGGATTGAGCTTTGGTTGCCATGGGGCCGCCTCCTCTAGTGGCTTTTCGCGTTGAAATCGCGCCAGGTGCGGATCAGCACCGGCGTGAGCAGGATCGCGACACCGATGATCGTCAGGACCGAGGTCGCGCCCGCAGACCCGTAGAGCGGGTTACCGGCGGCGATGAGGTCCTGATAAATGATCGTGCTGAGCGAGCTTGCATGGGCTTCCGCCTGGAAGCTGATGATCGGTTCGAAGACGCGGAAGTTGTCCATCAGCTGGATCAACGTGATGAAGACGACGAGCGGCATCAGGTGCGGCACCGTCACATAGATCGTCCGCTGCCATTTCGAGGCACCGTCGATCATGGCGGCCTCCATCTGCTCTTCGGGCAGTGTCTGGAGACCCGCGTAGAACACGATGAAGCTGAAGGGTAGCGACGACCAGATGCCGTAGACGATGATCATGACCCAGTTGAGCGCGGTCGTTGATTTCAGACTGAGCGACGGGTCGTTGAAGATCTTTTGGATCGTTGCACCGATGATGCCGTCGCCGTCGACCATCCAGAACAGGATCAACGCGCCTACGAGCGGTGTCACGATCATCGGCAGAAGCGAGATAAAGATCGTCGGCCCTTTGAAAATGCGCGGCAGATTGTTGACGCCCAGCGCGATGGCGAGGCCGAGGACAATCACAAAGGGCGTCACGACGGCCGTGTAGGTGATCGTGAAGGCCAGCGCCTTGTAGAAGGGCAGATCAAAGACCGCGCTGAGGAAGCCGCCTATGCTGTCACTGCTGCGCCAGGCATCGCCGATCTCTGACGTCGCGAGGTGCGCGCGGTTCATATAGGTCCCAACGCCGTTGAACTGACCCAGTGGCTGCGCCTCTTGCAAGGCCTGGGTCGCCTCGAGGTCGACCTTGGTGGTCTCGGTACAGCCAAACGGGCCGCAGCTTTCGGACACGACGAGGACTTGTTCATGTTCAACGTAGAGCGACTGGATCGCCACCGACACGATGGGAAGCGCGATAAAGAGGAGCATCGCCGAGAGTGTCGGCAGGATGAACCAGAAGAATGTACGATGCGGCATTGGGTAATCGCTTTCTGAGGCGATGTGGGCCTTAGAGGACCAAAGACTTGGGTTGACCGGGGCCTGCGGGAGTGGCCCCGGTCAGACGCGGGAGAGACGCGCCTTTACTGAAGGAAGCCAGCTTCCTTCGCGGTGGTGACGTAGGCGGCTTCGATATCGGCGAGCGTCTCTTCGGCGGACTCGTCGCCTTTGAGGAAGTCCGCCAGCTCTGCCGAGGCCGCGTTGTGCATCAGGTTGATGTAGGGGATCATCGGATAGGGCCGCGCACCGCCCTGGGCCGTCTGGGCAACGCCTGCCGCCGCAGGACCGGGCGTGAAGCCGTCAACGAGCCAGATCGCGTCGTCATTGTGATCGGCCATGAGATCCGAGTTCAGCGCGCTCACCAGTGCGGCAAAAGTGGCCTCGGCCTCTTCGTCGCTGATGTTAGCGGCGATCGTCACGCCGTCCCACCAGAGCGTCGCAACGGGAGTGTCGCCGCCACCCACGGTGGGCGCGCCGGTCAGCACGGTGTTTTCGATCACTTCGGGCGAAGAGCCTTCCTCGTCGAGGATTGCGCCGCCGCGCGAACCCCACATGATGCCGAGCGCTGCCTGACCGGCCTCCCAGAGACCCTGGGTCTCGTTCGAGGCGTGGCTCAGGTAATCGGGATGGGCATATTCAGCGAGTGCTGCGATGGATTCGAGCGCCGCAACCCCAACTTCGTTGTTGATGCTGGGAGTGGCTGAACCCGCCTCGAAGAGCTCACCGCCGTGGCCAAAGTAAAAGAGGTTGAACAGCTCGCCCATGTTCCAGCCCGTCGCGTTCATGACGATGGGGTGCTCCATGATGCCCGCCGAACGGATCGCTTCGGCCGCTTCGACCATTTCCTCGACCGTGGTGGGGATGCCTTCGACACCGGCCTCTTCGAGGATGTCGGTGCGCGAATAGAGGTGCTGGGAGTTGGCCATGAAGGCCACGGCCATGATATTGCCGTCGAGCGTGATGAATTGGTTCGGGTTCAGGTCGCCGCCATATTTCGCGACCAGATCATCGAGCGGACGCACGAGGCCGTCATTCATCAACTGTGTCAGCGTGGAGTTTGCCACGATCACCGAGCTGAACTGCGCCGGTGTGGGCGTCAGCGCCTGGTTCATCATGTCACGCGTGTCATCGCGCAGGTTGATGACGAATTCGCTGGTCGATCCGCTGCAGTTTGCCTCGGCCTTGCCTGTCACGGCCTGAATTGCCGGGAAGTCGCTGCCGAGTACGCGCACGGATTGCCCTTCTGGCCCGCAGGAGGCGTGACCACCCGCCATGGCAGATGTTCCCAAGAGTGCCGCGAATGCACCGATTGCGATTGTCTGTTTCATAAACATTTCTTTCTCCCTGATAGAGCGCGAGGCCGCCGCTCTCCGTACTTTGACGGCCAGAGTCACGCGCGTTGCCTCTGACGCTAGGCAAAGAAGGCAGATTCAGCTAATGAATATGGTTAATGGTAGATATTAACAGCACGAATATCAGACGCATCGATCCTGCCAGCCTCATGGTCTTTCTTTCCTTGATGCGCAATCGCAAGGGGACAATGGCCGCGGAGGAGCTGGGCCTGACCCAGCCTGCGATCAGCCACGCCCTGAGACGGATGCGAGATGTTTACGAGGACCCGCTGTTTCTAAGGCGCTCTCATGGGTTGGAACCTACAGCTCTGGCAAGGGAACTGGAGCCCAAGATCCGCGAAGCCATGGACATTCTGGCGCAAACGCTGTCGCCCGAAGCAGACTTTGATCCGCGGGACATCACGGGGGAGCTGCGACTGGGGGCGTTTGATTTTGAACTGGCAACCGTCCTCCCTGCCCTCGTCTCACGGATGCGCAGGCAAGCCCCAAAGGTCGCCGTCTACAGCTATCAGCTGGCCAATGAGCCGGCGTTGGAGGCGCTGCTGGAGGGCCGCATCGACATGGTCGTGGGCTATTTCGACGACAAGGCAAATCAGAATTCGAGCCTCATTCGAGAACCGCTCTATTCCGAGCGCTACGTGGCCGTTGCCCGCAAGGGGCATCCTTTGTTCATGGCGCCATTCACGTTTGAAGCCTTTGCGGAGGCCGATCACCTGATGGTGTCTCCGTCAGGTCCAAAGCGAAACATGGTGGATCACGCGCTCCAGCTCGCCGGGCTGAGCCGCACGGTGCGCACCGTAGTCCCGTCGCTTTTCTCTGCTCTGGCAGTGATGGGGCAAACAGATCTGATTGCGTCTCTGCCCGAGCGTGTGGCGATCCAGCATGCCGAGCGTTTCGGTTTGAGCTACCGGGATCTGCCCATGGAAGGTGGACAATTTCAGCTACACACCGTGACCCATGTGCGCGACATGAACAGCGCGACGCATCAATGGATGCTGCGGCAGATCAAACAGACATGCCGGGAAATGTGGGATCAGTGAGGGCTGAATTGCCCGCGCGGTGAGGCGCGAGTGCCCTAGCCGGTCTCGTGCTCCATCGGAAACGCCAATTCGACGGCCATGCCCGGATCTGCGTCTGAAATCGACAAAGTGCCGCCATGGCCACGCATCACCGCCTCGACAATCGATAGGCCCAGCCCACTACCCGGGTTCGCGCCGATCTGTTCAAACCGCTTCAGAGCACGTTCGGGGTCTGCATCGCCCAAGCCTACACCGTTATCCGTGATCGTGACGATCGCCTGATTTGCCATTCGGCGCGCCTGAACGCGGATCATGCTGAGGTCTTTGCCGCCGTGGCGCAGCGCGTTGTCGATCAGGTTGGTCGCTGCTTCTCGAATAAAGAGTTCGTCGCCATGGAGCGTGATCCCTGGCTCGATCTTGTCTTCGACGCTCACACCCTTAGGCAGTCGGACGGCAAAATCCTCGACGACAGTGGTCAAGGTTTGGGAAAGATCAAATGGCGCGCGCATTGACGCCGGGACCAAAGCCTTGGCCCGTTCCATGAGTAGGAGTTTCTGGCTGAGTTCCGCCGCCTTGCTGGCGGCATCGAGGAGATCGGCCGTGCGCCGTTTGGCTTCTTCCTGGGTTGGGGCGTTATGCGTCGCTTCGGCAAGAGCCAAAATCCCAGCGATCGGATTGCGCAGCTGATGCGCAGCGTTGGATATAAAGTCCATCTGATCGTTCATGCTGCGTGAAAGCTGGGCGAAAAGGCTGTTGAGGCGGGTGACGATGCCGGTCACCTCGACGGGAACGCCACGCTGAATTTTGCCGAGATCGTCGGTTGAGCGGCGGGCAATGGCGTCTTCGAGGTCGTTGAGCGGGCGCAGACCGAAGCGCACGCCGAACCAGACGACAAAGGCCACCGTCAGGACGAGAAAGGAGATCACGAGCAGCGTGCCCTGCACGAATTCGCGCACCAAAGCGTTGAGGTGCTGGCGGTCCTGCCAAATCGTGACTGTGAAGCTTCCGGCGAGCCCGTCGATCTGCATCGTGTCCACGAAACGAATGGCGCGTACCGGGCGGCTTTGGTGGACGCCTTCGAAATATTGCTGCCCTTGGCGGTCAAAGAATGTCTCTGTCACCGGAACGGGAGGGGTCGCATAGCCGGTGACAAATGCCCCGTCAGGCGCGAGGACGTGATAGAATACCTGACCTCCGAAACTGTCTCGCAACAGTTCGTTGGTGTCGGGGCTGAGCGCGTCCCCGTCCGAGACAACCACATCGCGCGACACGGCGAGAGCGGCGGATAGGAGCGCGCGGTTAAACCTGTCATCTGCCCGAGCCTGAGCGTCTGTTATTGCCCAAACGCTCACCACTACCGCGATCAGAACGAGTGGCGTCAGGATGATGGCCGTCAATCGGCCGCGCAGGGAAAGGGTTTTGTTCATTGCGGGCCTGAACTGAGTACGTATCCGATCCCGCGTCGCGAGTGGATTGCCACACCGAAGCGCGCCAGACGCTTTCTGAGGCGTGAGACATAGACCTCTACGACCTTTTCTTCGGTCTCACTGCCCGCGCCATAGAGGTAGTCCAGAATAGCGGCCTTTGAGACCGGCCGCCCCTCTGAGCGGGCCAAAACGGCGAGTAGAAGAAGCTCGCGACGCGGAATATCCAAGCTTTCGCCTTCATGGGACAGCGCCAGGCCCTCGATGTCCAGTTGCAGCGTGCCGATGGGGACGGTTTGGCGAATCTCATTGGGCGTGCGTCGGCCCAAAGCCCGCACGCGGGCCGCCAATTCGTCCATCGCGAAAGGTTTGACCAGGTAGTCATCCGCCCCGGCATCCAGCCCCCGCACCCGATCTTCGGTCTCGGAGCGCGCGGTCAGGAGGATCACCGGGCGACCATCTCCGCGCTGACGCATATTGCGCAAAACCTCGAGCCCGCTCAGGCCTGGAAGATTGATGTCCAAAATTACTAAATCGCTGTCTTCCTGAGATAAAAAGAGGTCTGCCTCGTCACCATCCTCGATGGCGTCGACAGCATGGCCGTCATCGCCAAGCCGATAGGCAATCCCCTTTCGCAGGGCATCATTGTCTTCCACGAGGACGATACGCATGGGCAAGTTTTTGCGCCGATGAAGGCTTCGCGCAAGCTTTCTGAGGTTAGAGTTACGGCGAGCCTGTGGGAATCTTCATGGGCGCTCAAGGGGCCGCTCCGCAAAAACGCGGCTTATGGGAGGAAAAACATGACACTTACGAAAACCACGCAGCGCGTGGCGCTTGGCTTTGTTGCCGCCGCCGCTGGGATGACAGCAACCACCGCAATCGCTGGCGGGCACGGTATCGACCTGGAAGGCAAGACCGTCGAATGGGTGATCCCGTTCTCCGAAACTGGCGGATCAGCTAAGTGGGCGAACTTCTTTGCTCCGCTCCTTTCCGAGGCACTTCCCGGTGAACCCACCGTCGTTGTGAAATTCATGCCGGGCGCAGGTTCCACGAAGGGCGCGAACTGGTTCCAGGAGCAGGAATATGACGACGGCACGCTGATCTTCGGCTCGTCCGGTTCGACCCAGTTCCCCTACCTGCTGAGCGACCCACGGGTTCGCTATGAGTATGGTGACTGGCCTGTAGTGCTGGCATCCGGCACCGGCGGTGTGGCCTATCTGCCCCCCGATCTCGCGGGCATGATGGACGGTATGGACGCCTCCGCGCTGCAAGACACTGATTTCATCTACGGTTCGCAAGGTGCCACGCGTCTCGACCTCGTGCCGCTTTTGGCCTGGGAAATGCTGGGCCTGAACGTTGAGCCCGTGTTTGGGATCAAAGGACGCGGCGATGGTCGTCTGATGTTTGAGCGTGGCGAAGCCAACATTGATTATCAGACCTCTTCGGGCTTCCTGAGCGGTGTGGCACCGCTGGTCGAAGCGGGTGACGCAGTACCGATGATGTCCTGGGGTGCCCTGGATGCCGACGGCAATATCGTTCGCGACCCGACCTTCCCGGACATGCCGACCTTCAAGGAAGTCTGCGACGCGACACCGGCCTGCGAAACCTCCGGCGACAAGTGGGACGCCTGGAAAGCATTCTTCGTCGCGGGCTTCCCCGCGCAGAAGATGGTCTTCCTGCCGCAGGGCGCGTCTGACGATGCAATTGCGACCTACACGGCAGCCTTTGAAGCGATCAAAGAACGCGCTGACTTCGCTGAAATCTCGAAGGCGCGTCTGGGCATTTACCCTCAGATGACCGGCGCAGAAGCCGAAGGGGCAAAGGCATCGGCCACTGAGGTGCCGGATGCCGCCAAGGCGTTCGTCGTTGACTGGTTGAAAGAGCGCTACGGCGTTTCTCTCGACGGGTAAACTGACACCAGCAAAAGGCGGGCGTTGATTTCAGCGCCCGCCCCACCCTTTCCGCAAGGGCGAATACCATGGAAGTTATAAGCACCGCGCTCCCCGCGTTATCCGACGCCTGGGGTCTAATTCTGCAACCTGTTGTGCTGGGCTATCTGGTGCTCGGCGTGGTCATGGGACTGTGTATCGGCGTCTTCCCAGGTCTTGGCGGTATCGCCGGCCTGTCGCTGCTGTTGCCATTCATGTTCGGTATGGACCCGGTTTTGGGTCTCGCGCTGATGATCGGCATGGTGGCTGTCGTGCCGACGTCTGACACCTTTGCCTCCGTCCTGATGGGTATTCCGGGGTCATCGGCCTCGCAGGCCACGGTGCTCGACGGGTTCCCAATGGCAAAAAAGGGCATGGCAGCGCGGGCGCTGTCGGCGGCTTTTGCCAGTTCGCTCTTTGGCGGCCTCGTCGGCGCCGCCTTCCTCACAGTTTTCATCCTCATCGCGCGGCCCATCGTTCTGGAGTTCCGGACACCGGAGCTGCTGATGATCACCATCTTTGGCCTCTCGATGGTGGGTATTCTGGCGGGGCGTGTCCCGCTGAAAGGCATTGTGGCCGCGGGCCTGGGCATGATGGTGGGCACCATTGGTGAAGGCGACAGCGCAGGTGAACTGCGCATGGCGACCTACGATCTGCCTTACCTCGTGGACGGGCTAAAGCTCGTCATCGTGGGTCTCGGCATTTTCGCGATCCCCGAGATCGTCGCCCTGCTGCGCCAGGACCGTGCCATTGCCGACCGCAAGCCTCTGGGCGGCGGCTGGATGGTGGGCGTCAAGGATTGGTGGGCCAACAAGTGGCTTTCCATGCGGTGCTCGATCATCGGCGTCGTCGTCGGTGTCATTCCCGGGCTGGGCGGATCTGTCGTGGACTGGATAGCCTATGGCCACGCGGTTCAGACCACCAAGGACAAATCGAATTTCGGCTCCGGTGAAATCCGCGGCGTGATCGGGCCTGAGAGTTCGAACAACGCCAAAGAAGGTGGCGGCCTCGTTCCTACCCTCCTCTTCGGGATCCCCGGCTCTGGTTCCATGGCGATTTTCATCGGCGCTATCGCGCTGCTGGGATCAGGCCAGATCGAGGTCGGCCCCTCGATGCTCAAGAACAACCTGGACATTACCTATGCGATTGTCTGGCTGCTGGCCCTCGCAAACGTAGTCGGTACAGTAATCTGTATTGCCGCCTCGGGTGGGATCGCCCGTCTGACGACGATCCCCTTTGCCCTGCTGGCGCCGTTCCTGTTCATGATCATCAGCTTTGCAGCCTTCCAGTCGGGCCAGAACCTGATGGACCTCGTGGCGCTTTTCGCCATCGGTCTGCTGGGCATCATGATGCGCCGCTTTGACTGGTCGCGCCCTGCCTTCCTGATCGGCTTTGTCCTGTCGAACCCGGCAGAGACCTATGCCAACCAGGCTGTGCAGATCGCGCAGAGCCGCTTCCGCCGCGGTTTTGAGGAAGGCATCGACTATATCTTTTCACCGATTGTCATCATCCTGATCATTATCACGGTCCTTTCGGTCGTCATCGGCCTGCGACAGTCGAAATCCATTCAGGCCGAAGGCGATGTGGGTTCCGGCGCCAAGCGCGCACCGCTAGTCTTCCTTTTGGCGGTCCTGGCCTACCTGATCATCGCCTTCGTGAACGCGTCGATGATCCCTGACTACGCCGCTGCCGACCGGGTATTCCCGCGCTTTGTGGCCGGTGTGTCGATCGTTGGCGGGTTGATCGTGTTGGTCCAGATGATGCTGAAATCCGAGACTTCCCCCATCTTTGCGGACCGTGAGGTCGCAGAAGCGGGCGAGAACGCGCACGGGCTTTGGGCAACTTTGGCCTGGTTCGGCGGGCTCTTGGTTTTGACCTCGCTTCTGGGCTTTATTCTCGCCCTGGCGATCTTCCTCTTCACCTTCATCCACTACCGGTCGGGCAAGAGCCTGGGCTTTGCGGCGCTCTACACCGCCGTTGGTATTGGGTTCATGTGCACCATGGCGGGGCTATTGAACCGCGACTTCCCGCCCGGCCTGCTGCAGAGCTTTGTCGAACTGCCGTGGCCGCTGACATGACGCAGACTGCCATCCCCTTCCTGTTCATGCGCGGCGGCACTTCCCGTGGGCCGTACATGAACAGGGCGGACCTGCCCGAAGATCGCGATACCCTCGCAAAGGTTCTGGTCAGCGCAGTAGGGTCAGGTCATCCCCTGAATATTGATGGGATCGGCGGCGGTGCTGCCGTTACGACCAAAGTCGCGATGCTGTCGAAGTCCGAAGAAGACTGGGCCGATGTCGACTACTTCTTTGCCCAGGTGGGCGTCGAAGACGGGTTGGTCGATTTCAGGCCTACCTGCGGGAACATACTGGTGGGCGTGGGACCGGCGGCTGTGGAAATGGGCCTCGTGGCGCCCGTTGAGGGTGTCTCAGAAATCAAGATCCGCGCAGTCAACACAGGTGCGCGGGTGATCGCGCGTGTGCACACGCCAACGGCGGCCGTGCTCTATGACGGAGAGGCAGCCATCGACGGGGTGCCGGGCACGGCTGCGCCAATCGAGCTGCTCTTTATGGACGTGGCTGGCGGTGCGACCGGGTCGATGTTCCCCACCGGAAACAAGGTCGACGTGATCGATGGGATCGAGGTTACCTGCATGGATGTCGCGATGCCCATGGTCATCGCCCGCGCAGCAGACTTCGGTCTCACCGGCAGCGAAACCGCCGCTGAACTGGATGCAAACCGCGCCTTTTACGAGCGGATGGAACCGATCCGCGTAGAGGCAGGCAAGCGCATGGGGATGGGCGACGTATCGCAGTCTGTAACGCCCAAATTTGGTTTGATCGCGCCACCCGCCGCTGGAGGCACCGCACTCACGCGTTATTTCATGCCCAAGAGCTGCCACCCCTCTCTCGCGGTCACAGGATCGCAATGCCTGAGCGCATGTCTCCTGTGCCCGGGCACTGTCGCTGACGGCATCATTGCGCGGCCTAATGAACCCAAGACGCTCATGAAGCTCGAACACCCCATGGGCATTTTGGAAGTGATCATGGAAACGCGCGACGGCGATGATGGTTTCGACGTCGTGTCTGCCGGGCTGGTCCGCACTGCGCGCAAACTCGCTGCTGGTGATCTTTTTGTGCCTAAATCGGTCTGGTCATGAAGGTTCATATCCTCGACGACTGGTTCGATACACTCAGGACGCTGCCCTGTTTTGACCTGCTAGACGGCCATGATGTGACCGTCTGGACAGATCACGAGGCGGACCCGTCCAAGCTGGCCGCACGCGTCTCTGAGGCTGAAGCGCTGGTGCTCTTTCGCGAGCGTACGAAAATCACGGCCGAGCTGATTGGGCAGCTTCCAAACCTCAGGCTTATTTCGCAGCGCAGCGTCTATCCCCATATTGACGTCGACGCCTGCACGGCAGGCGGCGTTCTCCTGTGTTCAAACATGCATTCCGGTACGCCGTCCTATGCGGCTGCTGAACATACGCTGGCATTGATCCTCGCGAGCTATCGCCAAATCCCACAGCAAGTCGCCTCGATCCGCGCGGGGGACTGGCAGATGGGCGTGGGCCGGACGCTGCGCGGGCGGACGCTGGGTCTCTACGGCTACGGGCGCATTGCGGGCGCAGTCGCGAGCTATGCAGAAGCGATTGGTATGAAAGTCCAGTGGTGGTCCTCGGAGGAAGGCCGCGCGCGGGCCGAGGCTGAAGGGGCCACTGTCGCGCGGAGCCGCGAGGCGTTTTTTGCCAGCTCTGACATCGTCAGCGTCCATGTACGCCTGAAGCCCACGACGCGCGGGATCATCACCAGCGACGATCTGGCAGCCATGCAGGACCGCGCGCTCTTCGTGAACACGTCCCGTTCAGGACTGGTGGTTCAAGGGGCGCTGGAAGACGAGGTTGCCAGAGGCCGCATCTTTGCCGCCGTGGATGTCTTCGACACCGAGCCTTTGCGCGACACCTCACATCCCTTGCTGACACATCCCAACGTCCTGCCCACCCCGCATCTGGGTTACGTCACCGAGGATGAATTTGACCTGCAGTTCACCGACATTTTCGAGCAGGTAAATGCCTATGGCGACGGTGCACCGATCCACATGATCAACCCCGAGGTTTGGGACCAAAAAGCCTGACCGCAATCGGGGCACCGAGGATCACGAAAAAGATGCGCAGCACGTGGTGGGCCACGACAAAGGCAACGTCGGCACCCACGATGAGCGCGAGCACAGTGAGTTCAGCCTGACCACCGGGCGCGAAAGCCAAAAGTGTCTCCTGCCCCGGGGCCAAATCGGCGTAGTAGATCGCCTCCACAAAGATCACCGTCAGCACGATGAGGATAACGCAGAATCCGAGGCCTGCGGCAACGTCACGGCGCACTTCCTCGGCAGTGATGCCCGCGTATTTCGCACCGATGGTCATGCCGATGAAGAACTGCGCGGCCCAGATCGCCTCGGCAGGCGGGCGGAAGTGCAGGAACCCTGAAAGCGTAGCAATCGCGGTAACGATCAGCGGCCCCAGGATCGACGCACCAAAGAGGCCGATGCGTTTGGCCCCCTGCCACCCAATAAGGGCGCAGGCCACCATCAGCGCGAGTTCGTGGAGTGGAATGGTCGCGGCCGGCACGCCTGGCGGGTTCGACAGGTCCGCGTCCCAGATGCCTTTGAGCAGGAAAGGAAGCGTCACCACGATAATCAGCACTCGGGTTGCATGGATCAGGCTCATGGTGCGGACATTGCCGCCCGCCTCTTCACCGAAGACAAGCATATCCTGCAGTCCGCCCGGCATCGTCGAATAGTAGGCGGTGGGGAAATCGTAGCTCCAAAGTCGCATGAAATAGGGAATGCCGATGGCCCCGATGCACGCCACCATCACCGGGATCAGAAGCAAAGTCGGCCACATGGCAGGAAACGTCGCGATGACAGCGGGGGTAAGTGTTGCCCCCACAGCGACACCGAGCACAGTACGCATAGCGTCGTTGAGCGGCTTGATACCCCGCATAGGCACTCCGATGAGTGCGGCCAGCAGGCAGGCGGTGATGGGACCCAGAAGCCAGGGAAGCGGTAAATCGGCCAACACAAAGACACAGACGCCTACGAGGCCCACGCCAAAGCAATAAGCAACTTCCTTCATTGCTTTAATGCCATCAGGCGGTGTCGAAGCGACGTGTTGAGATGGACTTCGGCTGCGGCGCCGGCCGCTTCTTCGTCCGCATTACGTAGCGCATCGATTATTGCCTGGTGCTGGCGGACGACGACATCAACTCGCACTTCGTCGGTAAATGTGGTCGGGCCTAGCAATAGAAGCGAATTGTTCAGCGCGCGGGCCGCCTCAAGAAGGAATCTGTTCCGGCTAGCGAGATACAAGTTCTGATGAAATTGCTGATTGATGGCCGCTGCCTTGGCATTGTTGGACCTTTCTTCCGCAATCGCGGTGTTGAGAGACTCGAGAGTGTCGAATTCTGCCAACATACCGTGCTTGGCAGCCATTTCCGCAGCCGTGCGTTCAAGGACAACGCGCATTTCGTAGAGTTCAACAACTTCGGCGTGGCCCAGTTTCCGTACCACTGCGCCGTGCCTTGGGCGGTGTTCAACTATCCCGTCCGCTTCGAGCCGCCGGAGTGCTTCGCGCACAGGTGTGCGCGACAGGCTTAGACGTTCTGCGACCTCTTCTTCACGCAACCTATCGCCAGGCTGGAAGACCCCTTCGCGGATAGAGGCATGCATGAGTTCGTAGGCTGTTTCTCCGCTGGCTTTCCCCACCCTTAAACTCCGTGCGACTTAGGTCTTGCGATTTTTGTATACATTCGGATACAGAATGTCCAGATCAGGAGAATCCCTATGACAAATAGAAAAGTAATCGTCGTCGGTTCTGGAAATGCCGCCATGTCGGCCGGCATTGCCGCGCTCGAAAACGGTGCAGACGTGCTGATGCTGGAAAAAGCCCCCGAAGCTCTGGCAGGTGGCAATACCAAATACACAGCCGGCGCCATGCGATTTGCCTATGATGCCTCAGAAGAGCTCCTTCCCCTACTCTCAAGCCCCGAAGACGAACGCATTCCTCGCACTGATTTCGGCAGCTACACGCAGGAAAAATTCTCGGCAGACCTACTTGGTTTCAACGAAGGTCGACCCCTTTCGCCTGAACAGAAATTGTTGGTGAGTGAGTCCTATTCGGCCGTTCGATGGCTGGCTGGCCACGGCGTCACTTACGAACCCATTTATTCGCGCCAGAGCTTTGAAAAAGATGGGCGGTTTGTATTTTGGGGCGGGCTAACACTCGCCGCTGACAATGAAGGCGTCGGCCTGTTCGACATGGAACTTGAGGCCTTTCAACGTCTTGGAGGCAAAATCCGATACGAAGCCGGCGTCACCGACCTTTTGATGGAAGAGGATCGCGTGGTTGGCGTTTTAGTCGGTGACGAGGAAATCCGCGCTGACGCCGTTGTCTTGGCGTGTGGCGGCTTTGAAGCAAGCGATGAGCTACGCGCAGAGTATATTGGGCCGGATTGGTCCGTCGCAAAGGTCCGTGGAACGCCGATGAACACAGGCGACGGATTGCGGATGGCATACGTCTGCGGTGCACAGTCCTACGGCAAGTATGACGGGTGCCACGCGACACCTATGGACCTGCACATGAAAGACTTTGGCAACCTCGACCTGCCACCCAAGGATCGCAAGAATTACCGCAAGATCTGCTATTTCCTTGGCGTCATGCTCAATGCCAACGGCGAACGTTTCGTGGATGAAGGGATCAATTTCCGCAACTATACCTACGCCCAATTTGGACGCGCGGTACTAGAGCAACCCGGCCATTTTGCCTGGCAAGTATTCGACGCAAAGGTCTTTGACCTGCTCTATGGCGAGTATCATTTCCACGACGCGAGCTATGTCGAGGCAGACACTCTCGAAGAATTGGTCCAGAAAATGAAGGGCGTCGATGCAAACGCTGCGCTTGCAACGCTTAACGCTTACAATGACGCTGTCGATGAGACGACGCCGTTTGATCCGACAAGCCTTGACGGCAAGGGCACAGAAGGCCTCTCTCTGGCGAAATCAAACTGGGCGCAAAAATTTGATCAGGGACCGTTCCGTGCCTATCCCGTGACTGGCGGGATCACGTTCACATATGGTGGCCTCAAGATTGATGGTGAAGGTCGCGTGTTGCGCGAGGATGGCTTGCCGATTGCCGGTTTACACGCCTGTGGTGAGCTTGTGGGTGGGGTCTTTTTTGGCGGCTATCCCGGGGGATCCGGTTTGACCTCGGGAACCGTGTTTGGTCACCGCGCTGGCAAAGGTGCGGCCACTTGAACGGGTTTTTTGGCCGCTGGTCCGATTTATCCGGCGGCCACTTTGCGCACGGTGCTGACGCCTTTAGCGAACGGCAAAATGTTTAGGAATTATGATGCGGAGTCGATCTGGCGTCCCGCGATCCATTCGGCCCGACATCGTTCATTTTATAAAATGGTGCCCGGGGGCGGCATTGAACTGCGGTGCCCTTGCTTCTCATACCCTCTCATTTTAATGTTTTATATACAGCTAGTTGATCACCGTCCCTTTCATACCTGAACATAGCTGGTCCACCCTTCGCAACTAAAAAGGTGGACTAAAGGGGGGACCAAAAAAGGTGGACTAAGGTGATATACAACACCCTTAACCCGATGAAGGCCAAAAGCTTAGCGGCAGGCAAATACGCAGACGGTCAGGGTCTCTGGCTCGTGAAGCGAAGCCAGTACGCGGGCAAGTGGGTGCTGCGCCTCTCAATCGCCAAGAAGCGGCGCGAAATGGGCTTGGGACCATGGCCTGAAGTGTCCATCGCCGAAGCAAGAAGCAAAGCCCTCGAAGCCCGAGCAGCCCTGCGGGACGGCATCGATCCGGTGGCCGCACGGCAAAAAGAGAGATTGAGCGCGAAGCGAGTGACACTCCAAGAAGCGGTTGATGTATGCTTCAAGGTCCGGCAGGCGGATCTCAAAGGTGACGGCAGCGCCGGGCGTTGGATGTCGCCGCTAGCGGTGAACATTTTGCCCAAGATCGGCAGCGTTCCGGTGGAGGATGTCGATCAGCACCTATTGAGGCGAGCGCTCGAACCAATCTGGCATAAAAAGGCTGACACAGCGCGAAAGTGCCTTAACCGCCTGAACCTCACCCTCGAACACGCCGCAGCTCTTGGCCTCGACGTTGACCTCCAAGCCACGATGAAGGCTCGAGCCCTCCTCGGCAAGCAACGGCACACCGTCAAACACGTACCGTCGCTGCCATACAAAGAGGCCCCTGTCTTTTACCAATGGCTTCGCACCCAGCCACACCAGTCGTGCATGGTCTTGCGCTTCCTTATGCTGACTGCGGCCAGAACTGGTGAGGTCCGCTTCGCGACAGCAAACGAGATTGAAGACGAAGTACTGGTTATCCCTCCAGAACGCACGAAGACGAAGAGAGTGCATAAGATCCCACTTTCGGACGAGGCACTACGGGTGATCAAGCAAGCTCACAACTTCAATGGATCAAATTTGCTTTTCCCGTCAGCAAAGGGCACGCCATTGTCCGACGCCACGATGAGCCGCTTCATGCAGCGGGAAGGTTATGAAGCGCGGCCGCACGGCTTCCGTGCAACGTTTCGCTCTTGGGCCGAGGAATGCACGGATGCACCGTTTGAGGTGAAAGAAGCGTGCCTAGGGCATTTGGTGGATAAGGGCGTCGTTGGAGCGTATCAGCGGAGCGAACGGTTACAACAACGCCGAAGACTGCTGTCGACCTGGTCCGCATTCCTGGAAAGCTCAAAGGAATAAGCGGCTTGCAAATCCGTGTTCACCGGTTTGATTCCGGCACTCGCCTCCATTTTATTTCAATGGCTTAGCAGATAGATGTGGCGTTTACTCAGGCTTTAGGCTCAGAACTAGCAACTCTAGCGCGCCGCTATATGACACAATACCGCCGCACTAGCATGCATTGATGACCGCTCTGCGTTTGGGAGGCCAAGGGGGCGGAGGTTCAAGCCCCCTCACTCTGACCAGTAAAATTTGACAGGTATGCGTTCTGTATCGAAGCTTATCCTCACCTTTTCTTCGCCGCTATTCTAGCTATCTGCCCATCTCAATCTTACCAATGCTGGCAATTGCCTCGGAGCAATTCGCCTTGCTAACGGAGTGGGTTCCATGCTTGAGCTACATCCGGCAACTCCGAGCCATCACCTTATGCCATGAAGATCGGCGACGATGCCATCCAACTTGCAGGCACATCTAGAAATTCAAGCTCGGTGGTCATCATCAAAACAGCTACAAGTAGCTTACACACCGGATTGGAACTAGCAGGTTCTAGCGGAAGCTCCGATTTGACCACAGAGTACAACTAAAGTAGCAAACCTTGAGCGGGGCAGAACTCGAAACATTATGGGCCGACCACAAACTGAGCTTCGAACAGCAGAACGAGGATTCTGGAGAAATGAGATCTCCAGGGCAGAGTTGCTAGCCAGTGCGCTTGCACAAGGTGGTATATCCTTATTCGCCCGCGGCCGGCTCGACGATGAGATGGGGACGCGGGTAGTCAACGGACGAGGCCGCATCAAAGAGATCTGGAATTCGCTCGAGAGCGATGGGAGGCTCAGTGACATTCACAGCTTGGACCGCCTGCTACAGCTATCATCGCGTGAACACAAATTCCACATAGGGATGTTGCATCACAGATGGCCAGGCGCCGTTCACCCAGATGACGTAGCAGCGGCAGGATACCTACGTCGCGTGCTCTTGAATGGGCCGAGGAAAGTCACTGTGCAGAACTTTCTTCCGCTAGATGACTACAGCGGAAACTTTGTTTGCTTTGGAGATGCCGTTCCAAGCTTTCTAGTTCGCAGTTGCCTCCAGTACCGAATGGAAGCGAAAGGCAATGGGCGCGGACTCTATACGTTTTTCCGAGAGAAAGACCCTGTAATAGATCTTGCTTTCGAAGTGGAGTCAGATCCCAACACAAAAGATTTTATTGACCGAGAAGTACTGAAAACGAAGTACTATTCAGCTCCGGTAAGGATCCACGATTTAACAACTAATACTATCGAATATTTCAAACCGCTAGTTGACGATAAGGGAAGGCTAATAACAGACTATCTGTTAATCTCAGTGGTGCCTAATATTCTTGATAGGAAGTCGTACCTTAGAGGCGATACCATTACAGTCATTTCTGGGGCCCACGGCGTTGCAACTCGTTCACTCGGCTTGTTATTAAGCAGTGAATTTGCGCTCGCAAACCTTGCTAGCGAAGTTGACAAGGTGTCCAACACAGGAGACACTAAGTATTGGCAAGCTCTTATTGAAGTGGACCAAATTCAGCGTCGAAACGGAACAGACTTGCCTTTAGGCTTAGGTGAGTACGTTCATGTTAGAGGAGTTGGTATTAACCAAAATGCTCTGGACGTTTGGATCAACGGACTCCCCAAGGATTTTGAGCTGAAGCCAACCACAAAAACAATTAGCCCACGTATCAGCCGAGCATTCTCGGCCGAAACTGGTGGGGATGCGGTAGGTGAGCGTGATTTAATCACGGAGCCAAATCAAATGAAAAGCCTCGAAACTACCGCTCAGGACATTGACCCCTACGTTGCTCGCGAAATCGCCTCTAAAACACTAGCGTATTACCCGCAAACTGTCGAACGCTTTGCAGACGCTTATCGAAAACGTAGTCACGCGACTGACGGGCCGGAAAAAGAGCGTGCGATCGTTGGACTGCCCATGGTCCTCTGCAACCTCCTTTACACCTACCCTGACAAGCTCCAGACCTTGGAAGCCCACAAGGTCAGCCACGAGCGAACAGTGCTCGATGACTCTCTTAGGTCATTGTTTCGACAGTCTATTGCGAGGTGCGTTCAGACTTGGCCGAAGTCATTCGAAGCATTTCGGGAACATGCTCAAGAGTTGGAGCTTGAAGAGACAGAGCTATTGGCGCAGCTGTTGGAGCTATACAATCAAAACGATGGATTCATGAGAACCGTCTGACATACTTAATGCCCACGCGTACGCCGTGGGCATTTTCTTAAAGGGCTCAATCGTGACAGACTATGAGTGTATTGTTTATGGAGGAGGTATTGCGGGGTGTTGGCTCTTCAATCAGCTTTGTAGAAATGGTGCGAAAGTATTGCTAATAGACGCGGTCAAGCTTGGACGCTTTGCATCTACTAGAAATCAGGGCTGGCTACATTCCGGAGCGCTCTACGCATTGCGTGGGTCACCAGGCGCGAGAGAAACAATCAATCAAATTCAGGCGGGAGTTGCAAGCATTCGCGCACTTGAAGAACGATTCGAAAAAAAACTCATTTATGATAAGTATCCAGGGCTCTACATATTCGACCACCCTGACAGCGCACAAAGCAAAGCACATGCTCTTAGGCAGTTCGGACTGGCTGTCAAACCTGTCGAAATTAAACAGGTAATCGAAAAAGCGCCTTTCCTAGAAAACTCTCCCCTGCTCAGTTCTGCCATTGCCACAGAAGACTTCACGATCAACACTCATGCCATCATGCAAGGCCTGATTGACGAGGGGATCAGTTTCGGAGGTGAAGTTGGATTTGTTTCGGAATCCGAGTTTATCGGGATGCGATTCGATGAGCAGGGTTCAGTTTCGGTCGCAGTTGGCGGTCACGTTCATACTTGCGAAGAATTAGTACTCACCGCCGGACCAGCCACACCGACACTCTTGGAGTCAAACGGACTTAATCATAATCGCTATTCGGTAAAAGGGGCTACGGTTTTCTCTTTACCGGGCTTTAAAGTAGACCAAATGACGTCGTTGCAGTCAGTTGTTGTCGCAGGAATGAATGTATCTCCCTACTTAGGCGGCGCAAGTATCAACTTAGGCGATCTTGATGCCACATTAGAGGGCCACGATAGTCGTGTTTCCCCAATACGAAGTATCCGGCGACTCGAACGCATTATTGAGGACTATCTACCAAGCTTGAAGGACCAACTACCATTTGCCGCAAGACACTATAGTTGCCAGAAGCTCGAAATCGTCCAATCGGAGCATAGTGCGAATCAGTACGGGTCTCGTTCTGCAATTATCGACCGATTAACAGACAGAGTTACCTTTTTTTACCCTGGTAAATTTACCTCGGCAGAGTGGGGAGTTAAGAGCCTGATCAATATGCTTCGTGTGAGATCTTCGAGTACTCAAGACCAGATCAAAGGATTAGTGTCACTCGGTTCTAAGGAAGTTGCGGCTAGACAATATTACGGTCCCATGAACCTAGTGTTTTTCGCTGAGAACGGAAGAACAAGGCACTTGGAAAGCCCGATCTGATAAGCAAGGGACCTAGGACAAGGTTCAATCCGGAAGCACTTCTTTTGCCAGATATTAATCGCGCCTTTATCGATTTGGAATTTCTCATAAAGTACAGTGACCTGCAGAGTTAGTCTTGCGGAAATGTATGGAGAATATGGCTTGACTTGCAAATCTGAAGGCGTCAAATTTTAAGTTGTTACGACCAAGACAGTCGTGGCTCTCTCCACGTTCATTAGAAAAAACACTACTGTGGATTGTTTCACCTTGCCCTAATATTGCCCGGTTCGCAGATTATGAGTCCGAGTTATAAAGGTTGAACCTCCATCCCGCTACTGTGCCACCCAAGAAGGTTAGACTAAATTCAATCCTGCTGCTCCAAGAAAACGGCAGACCTTACTTCTTCTCGCAAAACCCACCGGTCCGAACACGCGTTTTTACCGTTCGTGCATTTTTCGGTGCGATTTGCCAAATCGTATGGGGAAACAGAGTAACTTCGCAATTCGGCCAAGTGGCTGTAGTATGCAGCAAAAGCCTCCATATCGGGCAGGTTTAAAGGATGATCTTCAAGTTTTTCCAGGCGACGCTGGATGTCACCTTGTTTTTGGGTGAAAGTCTCACGGCTAAGCGACTACTCGATAAGCAAGTGTTCAAGTCGACTCATCCAGCTGTGATATTCTTGGCGTTGATAAAAGTTCGAGAGGTGGTCCGAACTGGTTCACAAACGCATATCCTGCCTGCTAGACAGCCTTGTTCCCTTGTGGCTTGGCTTGACGCTTGCTGGACATCAGAATGAGGTTTCGAGCACTCTCGCACTGGCATAGAAGCGTACTTCCTAGCTCATTGCAGCAACAGTAAGCCAAGGTTCCAAACGCAATCTTGAACGTCCATATGCCTGGAAATTGGCTCATCTCCATCCGATCTAAACTAGCACCAAACCCGCGTGCCATAGACTGAACCACGTATTGGAAATTGCTGCAGCTTGTATCGGGCAGCCGTTCTTCTCGATAGATTCGAATGGTGGACGTAGTCGCAGTCGCAGGCGCTTTTTCAGTCCCTCAATAGCTTACAACTCACCTTTCACAACTGGACTCTACTCGAAATGAGTTACTCGAGAGCTCCATGTATAGTTGTCACAGGCCGGCCAGAACTGCACTTATCCACAAACAAAGCAGAAAACTGTGTACTAAGGATACGTATCCACCGTACCAACGCTTGCGTAGGTTTGCAAATATGGTAATGTCAGACAGGAGGCGTACCATATATAGGCAAGATCGAACATTGACAAAGTGCGTATCGGTGAGAGTAGCACTTGAATTTACTCCACTGACGAAGCATATTTGTCCGGTAGCGATCCCACCTAGTGGGTATTGTTTCTATGATCGATTGATGAGCTAGGTTCTAACTCTCAAGTTGAAAATGAAAGTAAGGACTCGGGCTTGCGCCCATTGGCTCTGATATCTGGCCCCAGTAGCGTTTCGTACCGCTGCTGGGGCCTCTTTATTTGACTTACATAAAATCAGCCCCGGCTCGCAAGAGCCGGGGCTCGTAAACCAACCTGGTGGTAGGTTTACGTTATAGCGATATGATGTGCTTCCAGAAGGAGCCAGCCAAAATGCAGTACAATGTCTGCAATAATGACGACCACCAAGTGGAAGGCAAATTGAACGAAGACGTTCATTTTCACCTCCTAAGGTAGTTTCTATGATACTGGATTCACTTGACTGTTCGTCGTTTCGTACGCTTCACCAGCGGGCACATGATGAACCACGACGAGCCAATGTAAAACAAATTTTTCTTTGCAAAGCTGTCACAATACAAAAACAGTCCGATACAACAGATTATTGCACGCCAACCCGGATTCAACAAATTGCTCTCTAGGGTAGCGCAATCGCAATATATGGTACTTGGGTATATTGGTTGTTGCTTATAGGTGGCCACTACAGATACCGACGCATGAGGTATTCGGTAAGTGTTTCGTTAGAATCTTGGAGGTCTTATTTATTACTTTGCCCGCTGATCACTTGGACTTACCCCAATTCAAAAGATCGGTGGTGGATAAAAGTTCGAGAAGTGGTCCGATGTGGTTCACCAGAGGGGTCAGGTTGTGACTTTCAGGGCTGCGAAGCCAAGAATGTGGCTCTAACAAAGGCTCGTTGTCCGTGACCACCAAGTTCGAGAAGCAGTTTTCGACCAACTGGCGTTTTTGCGGCCTTTCAAGCCGTACATGAAGCTCTGCAAGGCTCGTTGTAAGTTCGAGAAATTTCTCCAGTGTTTCCGGATCGAGCTCCGATCTTAGAAGTTCAGAGCGCTCTTGTTCAGTTTTCTGGATCTCTAGGGCGAGGCTCTGGCGTCGCTCGTCATGCGCTTCGCGGTCGATCATGCCATCTAGCAATAGATCAATGAGCCTGCCTTGTCGTTCCTTGGCCTTGTGCAGGCGCAGGTCCAGCGAGGACAGCAATTGCCTTCTGTCGTCGCCTTCAATCCAGGCATGCATCTTCTCCCTAATTTGGATGCAGGTCGCTGAACTCGGTTTCACCCTTTTGAGCGCTGATAGTATCGCTGCCTCAAGGCGATCTTCCCGAATGATATTTTTGGGGCAAGCCGAGTTTTGACAGCGGTAGTACACGTGCCCCTTTTGCCTCTCTGGGATCATGCTTTTTTTGCAGGATCCGCATCGGAACAAGCCTCTATAGAGATGGTTGTGCCTAGTAACTTTCTTTCCGGCGCGGCCTGCTTTGCGTGCTTGCACCTGTTCAAAACGGCGCACCGATATGAGTGGGTGGTGACATCCCTGGTAGGTTCGACCCGTACGCCTGATGTAAATCACGCCGCAATAAAACGAGTTGCGAAGAATGGTCTCTATCCCATGCTTAGAGACGGCTTGGCCGGCGTGGTTTCGAAGTCCACGTGTGGCCATCTCCACCTGAAGTGAATTGATTGAGTGCTCTCCCGAAGCATAGAGCTCGAAAAGTTGCTTGATGAGAGGAGCCTTCTCCGGGCAAGGCGTTTTGGGTTTGCCCCTGCCGTTGTCGCGGTATCCGATTGGCGCGCGAAACGGGTACAGCCCTTGTTTGAGACGACCCTCGATCCCCTTGATACACTCTTCTCGGAGATTGCGGATATAGTCCGCGGCGATCACGGCCTGGATATCGGCAGTGAGGCGTCCCCCGCGAGAATTGAAATCAAGGCTCTCTGTGGCGACAAATACGGACACGCCGGCGTCCGGTAGCTCGCTGAACATGGCCCAGTCACGCAGGTTCCGAGCGGAGCGATCGATCTTGTGGATGATCACCCCGTCGGCTTTGCCTTGCTTTAGCTGTTTGAGCATCCCGTTGAATACAGGACGACCGGATTTGGCGGCCGTTTCTTTCTCTTCAAACCAACGAGTGATGGTGAGATCGTTTCGACTCGCAAAGACCGTGATGGCGTCCTTTTGTGCTTCGAGTGATACACCTTCGCCTTGCTTCTGGGTGGATACTCGAATGTATCCAAAGCACGGTTTCATAAGTCGTTGCTGGGTTCTTCCGACTCTACCATATCTTCAGATTTAGGCGACTCCGGCCAAAGCCATTTGCCCTCGGCGACCAGCCGTTCATAGACACGTTGGCAAATCTC
>JBCDKE010000017.1:0-42930 GCA_038747015.1 Pseudomonadota bacterium | reverse complement strand
CACGCCGTCGACGATGTCGCCTTCCTTGAGGCGGGCGACGATCTCGGCCCGCTGCTCGGCCCGGCTCTCCTCGAGCACGGCACGGCGGGAGACGACGATGTTGCCGCGGCGGCGGTCCATCTTGAGGATCTGGAAGGGCTGCTTGAGGCCCATGAGCGGGCCCGCATCGCGCACGGGGCGCACGTCAACCTGAGAGCCGGGTAGGAAGGCCACGGCGCCGCCGAGATCGACCGTGAAGCCGCCCTTGACGCGGCCGAAGATCGCGCCCTCGACGCGGGCATCGTCGCCGTAAGCTTTCTCCAGACGGTCCCAAGCTTCCTCGCGACGCGCCTTGTCGCGCGAGATAACCGCTTCGCCGCGGGCATTCTCGACGCGATCGAGGAAAACCTCGACTTCATCACCAACAGCAATTTCGGGAGCTTCGCCGGGATTTGCGAATTCTTTGAGTTCGACGCGGCCTTCCATTTTGTAGCCGACGTCGATAATGGCCTGGCCCGCTTCAATTGCGATAACCTTGCCTTTGACAACAGACCCCTCGGAGGGTGTGTCAATTTCGAAGCTTTCTTGCAGGAGGGCTTCGAATTCCTCCATAGATGCGCTTTGAGCCATGTGGTCTCGTGTTTCCTTTACATCGTGTTTTTAACGGGCCGAATGGTTGTATCCATTGGTCTTTGGGTTTGTGATCGACGGTGCATTCCGAAAACAACAAGGGCCGCGGCTTGCGCCCGACCCTGCGATCCTCGTCCTGCGATCTTGCGCCGCCTGCTTGACAGGCGCGTCTATAGGCGGGGGCGCGCCAAGACGCAACCCCGCCCAGGCATTGCCCCTCAGATTTCGAGCACGCTCGGGTCTGTTCCCGCCCCGATGGCCTCGCGGTACCAGGCGGGCTGACGCCCACGACCGGTCCAGGTCTGATCCGGGTTGTCCGGATTGGCATATTTCGGAGCGCTCTTGCTGACCCCCTTGCCTTCTGATTTGGCGCCAAAAATTTCTTCCAGCGACACACCGTGTTGTTTGGCCGTTTCTTCCAGCGCTTTGCGGGCTTGCACCACGCGCTTTTTTTCCACGGCGACCTTGGCTTTCTGAACATCTTTTTCGAGCGTGTTCAGTTCATCCAGGGTCATTTTCGAAAGGTCGAACCCCATCTTCATTCCCATTCTGGTGTTGATTTCGATCAAGACAGTTTAGAGCCATTCCAAACTGGCCGCAAGTCGCCATTTCCGACTAGGCAGCTTGTGGCCGAAATGACATTCGCATATGTGATTAATTCAAAGCGCTTGGGGTGAATTGCAAAGCTTTCATTCGCATTTCTGCCAAAGAGACAGCCTGGCTCACGGCGTCTTCAATGCTCAATTGCGATGTATCCAGCAAAAGCGCATCCGCAGCCGCGCGCAAAGGAGCATCGCTGCGCTGCGTATCGCGGGCATCGCGGGCCCGCAAATCCTCAAGCACCTGCACCAAACTCAGCGCCCCGCCTTTAGCCGACAACTCCGCGTGACGGCGCGCGGCGCGGACCTCATCGCTGGCGGTCACAAAGAGCTTCACAGCCGCATCCGGGCAGATCACTGTCCCGATATCTCGCCCGTCGAGAATGGCCCCGCCGGCCCGCTGGGCAAAGGCGCGCTGAAAGTCCAGAAGGGCCCGACGCACATCCGGCAAAGCCGCAACCTTGGAGGCCGCCTGCCCAACTTCGGCCGTGCGCAGATCGCCCGCCTCAAGATCATCCGGTGTCAGGGCACGGGCCGCGGCCAGCGCGTTTGCCCCGGTCAGAACCTTCTTGCCGACGGCCCGATAGAGCAGACCCGTATCCATATGCGGAAACCCAAACCGCGCCGCCATGGCGCGCCCGATCGTGCCCTTTCCCGCCGCCGCGGGCCCGTCAATCGCGATGGCAAAGCTCATGCCCGATCCCCCACCCATGGCAGCGGATGGTCTCCTGGCGACTGGGGTAGATCATCGGTGATCTCGTAATAGGCCCCCTTGTCGGCGCAAAAAATATGGGTCTCGAGCCGCACGCCCGGATCCCCGTCCAACGTGCCTGCGAAGATGGCCATCTCGTTCGACGGACCGTCCCAGAACAGGTTCGACCCGCAGGTTCCGCAAAATCCCCGCTGCGCCGTGTCCGACGAGGCAAACCATCGCGGCGCGCCGGTGATCACGACATCTCGTTTCAGGGCCGAGGTGGCAGCCACGTAATGACCTGAGGTCCGGCGGCATTGGTTGCAGTGACAGGCCACCACCGGGCGCAACGGCCCGGTTACCTCGTAGCGGATCGCACCACAGAGGCAGCCGCCCGTCACGGTCATGACCCGGACCGCTCCAGCGTCGCGCCCAGCGCTGACATGAGCGGCTCGAAGATCGGGAAACTCGTGGCAATCGGTCCGCCGTCATCCACCGAAATCGGCGCCTTGGCCGCCATACCGCAACAAAGGAAACTCATGGCGATCCGATGGTCGAGATGGCTGGCACAGGTCGCCCCTCCCGGTACGCCACCCGGCCCCATGCCGTGCACGATGAGCGTGTCCTCATCCTCCTCGATGGTTACGCCGCAAGCCTCGAGACCGCGCGCCATAGCATCGATCCGGTCACTCTCCTTGACGCGCAGCTCTTTGACGCCGCGCATTACGGTCCGACCTGTGGCGTAAGAGGCGATCACGCTCAGGATCGGGTATTCGTCAATCATTGAGGGCGCGCGCTCGGGCGGAACTTCAATGCCTTGCATGCCATCACTAAAGCGCGCCCTGAGGTCTGCGACCGGCTCACCCCCCTCTTCGCGCATGTTTTCAAAGACCAGATCCGCGCCCATTTCCTGCAAAGTCGTGTAGAGCCCAGCACGGGTCGGGTTCAGTCCGATCCCAGGCACCAGCACGTCCGAGCCAGGCACGATCAGTCCCACCGCCACCGGGAAGGCCGCCGAGGACGGGTCCCGGGGCACGACGATGGTCTGAGGCGTCAGCTCGGGCTGCCCGGTTAGGGTGATGACATTGCCCTCAGATGTCGCCTCGACACTCAGCTCGGCGCCAAAGCCGCGCAGCATCCGCTCGGAATGGTCCCGGGTCGCCTCGGCCTCGATCACCACGGTCTGCCCCGGCGCGTTCAGCCCGGCCAGCAGGACGGCGGATTTCACCTGCGCCGAGGGCACCGGCACGGTATAGCGCACGGGCACCGGCTCGGCCGCGCCGATCAGGGTCATGGGCAGACGACCTTTCGACCGGCCCACAGCCTGCGTGCCAAACAGCGCAAGTGGGTCGGTGATCCGACCCATGGGACGACCGCGCAGCGAGGCATCGCCTGTGAAAGTCGCGGTGATCGGCGTGGTGGCCATCGCCCCCATGATCAAACGCACACCGGTGCCGGAATTGCCGCAATCGATCACGTCCTCGGGCTCGGCAAACCCGCCGGTTCCGACACCATGCACCGACCAGGCTCCGGGCCCATGCTGGGTGACATCAGCGCCAAAGGCCCGCATGGCCTTGGCCGTGTCGAGCACATCCTGCCCTTCGAGCAGCCCGGTGATCTTGGTTTCGCCCACGGCCATCGCGCCAAGGATCAACGACCGGTGCGAGATTGACTTGTCCCCCGGCACCTCAGCGGTCCCGGAGAGCGGGCCCGAAGGATGGGCGGTCATCGGAATGGGGTCACCGTGGGCGGACATGATCTCTCCTGCGCGGGGTCGTCTCAGCGTGGTGCTGAGTAGACCAAGGCCGCTCAGGCGTCCATGGCGATTTTACTCCGCCGGGTGGCGCTCGCCCAACCAGCGCTCGGGGTTTGTCTCGGCGATCTGACGAAAGAGCGCCTCGCCCAGCGCGTCGCGCAGGCCAAAACAGACCGCGCGCTCGGACAGGCTCTCCTGCTTGGTCATGTAGTAATCAGATCCAAAGAGCACCTTTTCGGCCACTCGGTTGTCTTCGAGAAAGACCCGCAAGAATGGAAGGAAGGCCGAGAAGTTGAACACCGTGTAAGAGATATCCGCATAGAGCCCCGGATACCGGCCCGAGCGCAACAGATCGAGTATCGAGGCCAGCCAGTTCTCTCGGCGCACGGCAGGATCATGAGGATCAATGCCCTCGTCCACATAAGAGCTCCAGTCGGCCAGCCCTCCGAAATGCGCGAGGTTCACCCGAAGTTCAGGAAAGGCTTCGAGCACAGGGATGAAAGCCCGCGGATCCGTGAGCCGGTCCGCCTCCGTTGCGCTGAGGCTGCGCCCCTGCACCCCGCCGCGCGCGCAATGAGACAACACCGGCAGGTTATGCTCCACCAGATAGGGATAGACTTCGCGCATAAGCTCAGGATGATCCGGCGCATAGCCGATGCGCGGATAAAGCTTCAGCCCGCGAAATCCAAGCTCGTCAATGGCACGCTTCATTTCCGTCACTGCGCCAGGCTTACCAGGCACCATGGTAGCAAAGGGAATGACCTGCGCCCCGTAGCGCGGATGGGACGCGAGGCGCGCCAGCTCGTCATGCTGGCGGGCGATGCCCTTGCGCACCGGGCCGAAGCCCATCTGCGACATGTCCATTGGGAGCACTACGAAACGGGTATCGCCAGGATAGAACGGCAGGATGGAGGCAAAGACCTCCTCTTGCCCGACGCCATGGCCGGTTTCCTGAAACCTGTAGAGCCGGTGTACCACATCCGCGCGACGGTCCTGACCGATCAGATCCAGTAGCACCGCGACCCCTTTCGCAAGGGAAGGCACAGCCTTGAACGGCGCAAGCAAGGGGTGCGGATACCAGCGCGGCACATGATCCGTGGTAAAGGTATGGATATGGCAATTGGTGATGCGCAGTTTGGACATGGAACGCGGCTCCGCTCGGGCAAGTGACCCGGCGGAGAGGACGCGAAACCTCTTGAGAAAAGGCGAGCATCGCGCGCGCTCCCCAACGGGAAGGCGCAACGGCTGGGCCGCGCCTAGCGCTTGCGGAACGTCAGGTAGTGGGGCCGGCGCCCCTCGCGCAGTGCCTTTTGCTCATACCGGGTAGAGATCCAATCACCCCATGGCACGCGCCAGTCCTCGGGCCGCTCGGCCAGCCACTCGAACCCCGCGCGGGGCACCTCCTCCAGGGCCTGGCGGACATAGTCGGGAATATCCGTGGCAATGCGGAAGATCGCGCCTGGGGCGAGCACATGGGCCAGCGGCTCCAGATGCTCGGGCGTGACAAAGCGGCGACGGTGATGCCGCGCCTTGGGCCAGGGGTCCGGGTAGAGCAGAAAGGCGCGCGAAATGCTGCCCTTAGGCAGAACGTCGAACAGGTCGCGCGCATCGCCCGGATGAACCGCGACATTGTCGAGGTCCGCGCTGCGGATCTTGCCCAGCAGCATCGCCACTCCGTTGATGTAAGGCTCCGCGCCGATGATCCCGACTTGCGGGTTCTGAGCGGCCTGATGCACCATATGCTCACCGCCGCCAAACCCGATCTCAAGCCAGACCTCGCGTCCGCCGAACCGCGCCTCGAGATCGAGAGGAGCGCGATCGGGGTTCTCCTCCCACTCCACCGGCCCCGGCGACAGGGCTGCGAGGTCTTCTTCGAGATAGGTCTCCTGAGAGGCGCGCAGGCCCTTGCCCTTGCGACGGCCATAGAAATTGCGCCATGGGGCGCCCTTGGGAGAGATCGGAGGCGTGTCGGTCATGGCGCGGGACCTCGCAAAGCCGGGGCTGCGGGTCAAGGGCTGAGAGTGCCACAGTCCGCGCAGGATCAGGGTTCGGGGGGCTGCCCCGAAGGCCGGGGAGGCCATGGCCCGACCTGGGACAGGGTCGGGCCACCGCATCGCGGCGCAGGTCGCCGCCTAACGCAGATCCCGGGCGAAGATGACCTTGGCATCGCCTTCGGCGCAAAACTCCGGGATTTCGGCGACGCGCGCATAGCCCAGCGCGGTATAGAACGCGCGGGCCGTGGCGAAGGAGGCCGTGCCCGAGGTTTCCGCCAGCAGCAGCCGCGCCTGCCCCGTCAGCGCGCCCTCAAGATCGCGCACCAGCGCCCGTCCGATCCCGTGACCCTGCTGGTCCGGCGTCACACAAAGCGCCCGCATGTTCCAGCAGCCCTCGGTCAACGGTTCGGGCCCGGCAAAGGCCAGCCCGACCGCCTGTCCGGCACGGGTAGCTGTGCGCCAGACATGCCCGTCGGCCTGCCCCTCCTCCCAGAGCGGGTGCAGATACTCGGGCGGAAAGAGCCCGGTGGCCTCAACCACCGGCGCAAGCCCGGTCAGATCCGACGCTACAGTCGGTGTGATTTCGATATCGGTCATCGTGACCTCCTAGCGATTGTCGAGTTGCGCACGCACGGCCCCGAGGCCCGCGCGCGTGATGTGATAGGGCCGCCCCCGCACGGAGCGGATCAGCCGACGTTTCTTCAGCCGGTCGAAAATGGGCATGGTGCAATCGGCCAGCTGATACCCTTCGCGGGTCATGCAGGCGACATCGCGCACCTTACCATTCTCGGCGCGCTTGAAATGAATGGCCCCGCCTTGTGCGAGGACATGCAGGACACGCTGTTCCTGCTTGGAGATGTTCATGGGTCTTCTCGGAATTTAGGCAAAGACAGGCCGCACGGCTGGCGTCACGCGGCAGCCGTGTGGACGATCATGAGCACACCTTAGGAAAGGGTCTCAGTCGCGGATCACAGTCTCTTGCATAAATAGCTCCGTCGCCGGGCAGTTGCCCGGTGGGATGCCGATGCCGGAAAATGGTCTTCGTGTCAAGGCATCCGCGTTCTCGTTACGACAGCAAGGCCAGCCCTGCCAAGCCAGTCGCCACCAGAACGCCAAACAGAAACAGAGCCACGAACGGGATACGCAAGAGGGCAAAGAACGGCCATTTGAACGACAGCTTGTCGAACACGAACGCAATGATCAAAAAGAGTACCGCGATCCCGATCCACCCGATCGCCCCATCCAGAGTTGCCTGCGCTTCGGGCGAGTACCCGCTGCCCTCCACCTGGCTTTCCGAAGCAAGGAACTGGACCCCAATCAGCAGCCCACACGACACAATGAGCAACGGGAGTTTTATGGCGAGGCGTTTTCCCCCGAAGGCAACGGTTCGAATGAAATAAGGGTCTTCTGAACCCAACCCATCAAGGCCATGACTGAAAACTCCTTCTAACAATTTGGTCGCGCCACGCTCAGCGCTGAGTATTAAAACAGGCTCAAAACCACTGCCCAGGCTCGATCAGCCCGAGATCGAGCAATTGGCGGCCCTTCCATTCGAACCACACCGAGTTCTGCCACCAGAAGGTCGGTATTTCATGCCGGCTGCCCGGATTGGCCTTGAGCGCCTTGGCCGCCCGGAACGAGCAGACCGCCGCGGTCAGATTGTTGTGCCACTCACAGGAGACCGTGTTGTATTCCGGATCGGAAAACGTGTGATCAGGCCACAGCGTCATCCCCCGCTTGCCGCGAAACAGCGCCACCCGGTCGATCCGGCGGCGGTCGGCGGGGACATGCTCCTCGAACCGCCAGCGCAGCCCGCCATGGAAATCGTATTGCCGCTCGGCCCGCGCACCGTCTGCGCCAAACCGCTCCAACGCGTAATAGCCCGAGCGGTCCATATAGCAGTTCTGACGACACACGCCGGATGGCGCCTTGGCGAGGTCCCCCGCATAGAGGTCGATCACATAGGTGAGCATGGCATCGCGCCGCTCTTCACTATGAAAGGTCAGCATCTCGCCAATGCTGCGCGTCTCGGAATAGGGAAAAAACAGGTATTCGGCGTTATAGCAGTAGTAAAACCACGTCCCCGGCGCCTTGCGCCCAAAGGCGCTCACGGCCTCGGCCACGCTCGCCGCATCAAACCGGTCCCAGCGCACGGGATGCACCCGCCCCGGCAGATCGAGCGGCACCGGCGTTCCCTCCGCCGCAAGCAGGATCACCGCCCGGAACCCCAGATCCAGATGATGGGCAATCGTCGAGGCCAACTCCACAGCATCCTCGGCAAAGATCAACGCCACAGGCCCCGCAGACAACACATCCCCGCGCGTCGCCAGAAACCGCCCCAGATCCGGGGCAGCGGCGCGCGCCATGGGCGCGGAAAGGTCAATCGGGTCCATCTTCATGGTCGGATCTCACACAGGATCAGGCGGTGAAGGCCCATCCCGCAGGATGTTCCCCCGGCCCCGCGATTGCAAGGTCTGTGCCCTTTGTGTATGCGAAGCTTCGTAACTCTTCCCTTAAAGCACTGAGACCCGCGCCATGGCCGATCCCAAGAAGCTTTTTATAAAGACCTATGGCTGTCAGATGAATGTCTATGACAGCGAACGGATGGCCGAGACGCTGGGCAGCGAAGGGTATGTGCAGACCGACCGCGCCGAAGATGCAGATATGATCCTGCTCAACACCTGCCACATCCGGGAGAAGGCCGCCGAGAAGGTCTATTCCGAGCTGGGCCGGTTCAAGCCGTTGAAGACCGCCAAACCCGACCTCAAGATCGGGGTCGCGGGCTGCGTGGCCCAGGCCGAGGGCGAAGAGATCATGCGCCGCCAGCCCATGGTGGATCTGGTGGTGGGCCCGCAGGCCTACCACCGCCTGCCGGACCTGACCGCGAAGGCCGGGACTGGGGCCAAGGCGCTCGACACGGACTTCCCCGAGGAGGACAAGTTCGACCACCTCCGCGCCCGCCCCAAGGCCAAACGCGGACCGACCGCCTTTCTGACCGTGCAGGAGGGCTGCGACAAGTTCTGTGCCTTCTGCGTGGTGCCCTATACCCGTGGCGCCGAGGTGAGCCGCCCGGCTGCGCGCGTGCTCGGCGAGGCCCGGGATCTGGTAGAGCGCGGGGTGCGCGAAATCACCCTGCTGGGCCAGAACGTCAACGCCTATCACGGCCACGCCAAAGGGCTCGCCGGGCTGATCTGGGATCTGGCCGAGATCGACGGGCTGGAGCGGATCCGCTTCACCACCTCCCATCCCAACGACATGGATGACGCGCTGATCGCAGCCCATGGCGAGTGTTCCAAGCTGATGCCTTACCTGCATCTGCCCGTGCAATCGGGCAGCGACCAGATCCTCAAGGCCATGAACCGCAAACACACCGCAGAAAGCTACCTCCGCCTGATCGAGCGGATCCGCGCGGCGCGCCCCGATATCCTGCTCTCGGGGGACTTCATCGTGGGCTTCCCGGGTGAAACCGATCAGGACTTCGCCGATACCATGGCGCTGGTGGAGGCCGTGGAATACGGTCAGGCCTATTCCTTCAAGTACTCCGCCCGCCCCGGCACCCCCGCCGCCGAGAAGGAAGACGTGCCCGCCGAGATCGCAGATGCCCGTCTGCAGGAGTTGCAAGCCCTGCTGACACGGCAACAGCGCGCGGTTCAGGATGCCAAGGTCGGCACCGATGCGCAGGTCCTCTTTGAGAAACCGGGCCGCCTGCCGGGTCAGATGGTCGGCAAGTCTGAACACCTCCACGCGGTGCATGTCGATGCGCCCGATGGGTCGCGCGGCGATCTCGTGCGGGTGCGGATCGAGGAAAGCGCAACAAACTCTCTGCGCGGTACGCTGATTGAGACGGCCTAGGCTGATCGTTCCGCTGC
The DNA here is from genome assembly GCA_038747015.1 of Pseudomonadota bacterium. Taxonomy (GTDB): domain Bacteria; phylum Pseudomonadota; class Alphaproteobacteria; order Rhodobacterales; family Rhodobacteraceae; genus Shimia_B. The sequence continues at coordinate 33,412 of JBCDKE010000017.1, read as the reverse complement.
GTCCGTGACGACATAAAAAAGGACGCAGCCAGAGACTGCGTCCTGAAGGTGTCGCAAAAGGAATTCGCGATAAGCTTCTCGGATCAATCGATTTGGTTTAAAAATTCACTGCAACGCTCACGGAGATGTTCCGGCCCCTTGCATTATCGGTCAGATACAGCGCGGGCTGGTAGGTCTCGTTGAAGATATTGTTGGCGGCCACCCGCACCTCCACGCCTTGGGCCAGATCAATCGGCGGCTCCCAAGTCGCAAAGAGATCATAGACCTGATAGCTGTCCGTCGTCTCATCACCGGTGGGCACACGATCTTGCGCGCGGGTGAACGTGGCCACACCGCCGAGTTCAAGATTGTAGTCGGGCAACCGGGTGCCCACAGTCAAGGACACCTCGTCTGCGGGAATATCGGCCAACGGCTCGTTCATTCCTCCATCCTCGGTACCGTTACCCCGGACACGCGAATAGGCAAGCGAGCCAAACCAGAACTCTGCATCATAGTCGATCTCTAGTTCCCAGCCCTTGTATTCGGCCTCATCGATATTGACGAATGGCTCCGAGGTGCTTGGCCGGGCGATCAAATCCTCTACGTCGGTGTCGAAGTAAGTAAATTTACCGACCAACTGGTCACCGGGCATGAAGACATCAAGCCCGGAGTACGACACGCCCACTTCCCAAGTCTGTGCCTGCTCGGGGACCAGATCGAGGTTCCCACTTGCCCCGTCGAAAATTTCATCCAAAACCGGCAGTCGCTCGGTCTCGGCATAAGTGCCAAAGACGTTCCAGTTATCTGTGAGCTCATACAGCAGAGCGAGCTTGGGCGCGAAGGCTTCGTTCTTTACTTCGTCGCTACTGTCGAAGGTCGTATTGTTCGACGCCGGAGACAGGGTCTCCCACTCGTAGCGCAGACCCGGGATAATCGTAAGCCCGAAGGAGGTTTCAATCTCTGCCTGGGCGAAAACTGCGATATTCTCGTCGATGCCACCGGGCTGGAAGGCGATGAACCCGCCCGGATCTGCGACCGGAACGCCCGGTGCGAAGAAGAGGTTCTGACTGGTCGTGCGACCAATCCGTTTTTGCCGACTTGCATCGAGTCCGTATGCGAGTGTCACGTTGGAACTGCCCATCGCAAACCGCGACGTGTTCATGATGTTAAACTGGTAGGATTCGTAGGCGTATTCCGCGTCCTCAAACAGAGTGCTTGGAATGTTGAACGGGTTGGTTGCGTTTTCTTGGATCACTTCCGTGTCGGAGTATCCGAACCTGACTTCGAGATCGACGAGATCGTTGCCAATCGGGTCGTAGTCGTAGCCCAGGACAAACAGACTGTCATCCACATCCCGGTCCACTCTGCCGAACGTGCCAAAGGTCTCCGTCTGGGCATATTCCGCCTGCTTGGCGTCGCTGCTCCAGTTCTGATAGGTGGCGAAAACGCTGTGCTCCATATCGTTGCCGAAGGTGTAGCGCGCCTTGAGCAGTGCCGCCGTGGCGTCGAAATTCGTGCCAATCACCTCTTCGCCATCGCCGTCTTCGTAATTGTCGCGTTCGCGATAGGTGAATGCGGCCAGCAGTTCCAAGCCTTCGGTCGGCTGGAAAGCAAGGATGGTGCTGCTGAGGAATTCGTTGCCGTTGGAGCCATAGGTCAGCTTCTGACGCCCACCAAACGTGTCTTGCGGGCCGTCCAGAAAATCGCTCGCCTCGCGGGTTTGCAATTCGATCACACCGCCCACGGCCCCTGCCCCGGTCAAGGTTGACGAAGCCGGGCCACGCAGCACTTCGATCCGACGGTAGAGATCGGGATCGGTGAAGATCGCCCCCATACGATACTGCTCATAGAATTTCACGACACCATCGATCCGGGTAATCAGGCGATTCTGGTCGCCCTCCTGGCTGCTGCCGATACCGCGAATGTTCACGCGTTGTCCAAGAACCCGCTCAGAACCCACGGCAGTCACACCAGGAACGGCAGTGAACAGATCATTGATCGTGCTGGGCTGCTCGCGCTCGATTTGCTCAGTTGTGATCACCGACACCGATTGCGGCGTTTCGCTGGCCACACGATTGGTGCCCGAGCCAACGATGATCGGATCCAGAACGAGGCCTGTCGCGCGCTGCTCCGCCACCGCGATGTCTTCGGGTTCCGAAAACAGCAGCGGCTCTTCAGCGGATTGTGCAAACGCCGCAGAGGCCAAGCATAGAGGAGCAGTAGAACACAAGAAACGACGCATTTTCGCCATGGAAAACCTCGCAAAGTCAGTTGACTTGCTGGCTATCCAAACGAGAGAGCTCGCAATCTAGGGTGATTTCCGAGCCTTTTAGTAAAGATTAACCTTGGGCGCAAGTATGACCTCTCCGAAAGCCTCAAGCACATAATGCCGCAGCCCGTTTGGGGCGAGGATCGCGAGGCAGAGGGTTTTTTCACTGTTTACGCATTGTGCGCTTGCCAGCACGCCCACGACTTGGCACCTTTCTCTCAGGCCCACCTGAACGGAGTTCCTATTGGCCCTGAGTGCTGCGACCCCGCCACCGCCCCAGCCGCCCGCCCCGGAGCGTCTGATCGAATTTCCCGACAATCGCGTTCTGATCGATCTCTGCGGTGAGTATGACCGGAACCTGGCCCAGATCGAGCATCAGCTGAGTGTGCAGATCCTGCGCCGAGGCAACCAGCTCGCTGTCTTCGGCGAGGCCGATGCCCAGACCAAAGCGGAGAGCGTGCTGCACGCGCTCTACCAGCGGGTCGAATCGGGCAAATCCTCCGAGCCCGGCGATATCGACGGACTGATCCGGCTCGGTGTGCCAGATGAAGACACCGCCCCCGAGGCAGGCGACCAGATGGAGCTCTTCAAGGGGGGCTCGGTCGAGCTGAAGACCCGGAAGAAAACCGTCGAACCCCGCACGGAAATGCAGAAGGCCTATGTTGAGGGTCTTTTTGCCAATGAGCTGGCCTTCGGGATCGGCCCTGCGGGCACCGGCAAGACCTATCTGGCCGTGGCCGTCGGCGTGACCATGTTCCTCGGCGGCCATGTGGATCGGATCATCCTGAGCCGTCCGGCAGTCGAGGCGGGCGAGAAGCTCGGCTTCCTCCCCGGCACCCAGGATGAGAAAGTCGATCCCTATATGCAGCCGCTCTATGATGCGCTGAACGACTTCTTACCCGGCAAGCAGGTGGCCAAGCTGCGCGAGGAAAAGCGGATCGAGATCGCGCCCCTCGCCTTTATGCGGGGCCGGACCCTCTCCAATGCCTTCGTGGTTCTGGACGAGGCTCAGAACGCGACCTCCATGCAGATGAAGATGTTCCTGACCCGGCTGGGCGAAGGCTCGCGCATGGTGATCACCGGTGACCGCAGTCAGGTCGACCTACCGCGCGGTGTAACTTCTGGTCTGCGCGACGCGGAGCGGATCCTGCGCGACGTCAAAGGCGTGAATTTCACCTACTTCTCGTCCAAGGACGTGGTGCGTCACCCGCTCGTGGCCAAGATCATCGAAGCCTATGACGCAGATGACCCCAGCTAAACGCGCCCCGGGGGAGGCTGTCATCGAAATCGCGATAGAAAGCCCCGATTGGGATGCGCCCGCCCTGCAGGCGCTGGCGACCGAGGCCGTGACAGCAACCCTGAGCCGGCTCAACCTGCCTGCGGGCGCCTTCGAGGTGTCGATCCTGGCCTGCGATGACGCCCGGATCGCCGTGCTGAATGCCGAGTTTCGAGGCAAACCCACGGCCACCAATGTGCTGAGCTGGCCCGCCGAGGAACGTGCGCCCGAGACCCCCGGCACCATGCCCGATCTGCCCGATCCCGGCGACCCCATGGAGGCCGAACTTGGGGATCTGGCGCTGGCCTATGAGACATGTGCGCGCGAAGCTGCCGAGGCCGAGAAACCGCTCGAGGCACATCTCACCCATCTTGTGGTGCATGGAACCCTGCATTTATTGGGGTTTGATCACGAAACCGACGCGGATGCGACGCTTATGGAAGGTCTCGAGGTTGAGATCCTTGCAACGCTAAACATGGCTAACCCTTACAAAACTCCTGTGGTATAGTTTGGGACCCATGCCAAAACGGCATCAAACCGGAAAGGATCAATGGCCGACACCTCTGACGGATCGTCTTCCGCGGCGCGGCGCGCGCTGAACGACGAAACCACGGCTGCCAGACCTTCGCTTTTGCGACGTCTTCTGGCTGCGTTCTCCACCCCCGAAGAAACCGAGCCCGAAGGCGAGGCCGAGGGCAGCCATGCCGCTCATGACGCGCGGGCATCCGGGCTGGGCATCGGCAATCTGCGGCGCATGCGCGTGGTCGATGTGGCCATCCCCCGGGCCGATATCGTAGCGGTGCCTTCGGACATCACCCAGGCCGAGCTCGTGCAGGTCTTCCGTGACAGCGGGATGACCCGTCTGCCGGTCTATCGCAGCACGCTCGACACCCCGCTCGGCATGGTCCATCTCAAGGATCTGGCCCTGAATTTCGGCTTCAACGGAACCTCGCGGAAATTCAGCCTCAAAGGGATGCTGCGCCCGCTGCTCTACGCGCCGCCCTCCATGCCCATCGGTGTGCTTTTGCAGAAGATGCAGAAGGACCGGATGCATATGGCGCTGGTGATCGACGAATATGGCGGAACCGACGGGCTGGTGACCATCGAGGACCTGATTGAACAGGTGATCGGCGAGATCGAGGATGAGCATGATGAGCCCGAGGACCGCTTCTGGTCACGCGAAAAGCCCGGTGTCTATCTGGTGCAGGCCAAGGCCCCGCTCACCGATCTCGAGGAAGAGCTGGGCGTGTCCCTGATTGAGCCCGGCACCGAGGAGGAGATCGACACGCTGGGCGGGCTGGTCTTCAAGCTGACGGGCCGCGTGCCCGTTCGTGGTGAGGTCATACCCCATGACAGCGGGGTGGAATTTGAAGTGGTCGATGCCGATCCCCGGCGGATCAAGCGCGTGCGGATCCGGCTGCGTCCGGCGGAGCGAGCGCTCAGCTCCGCCGCCGAATAGAGGGGGCACCGCCCCCGATGACCCGTCGCAAAGGTTGGGCGATCGACGCCGTATTCGGCATGTTGATCGCCTTGGGACAAGCTCCTTTCGGTGCCATCCCCGCAGCTCTGATCGGGCTTGCGGGACTATTGTGGCGGGTCGGGGATACAAGTGCAGGTCCCGCGCGCGCGGCCCGCGCGTGGCGCGCCGGGGCCGCTTATTTCGCGGTTACCCTCCATTGGATCGTCGAGCCGTTTCTCGTGGATGTGCCACGCCATGGCTGGATGGCCCCCTTTGCGCTCCTTCTCATGGCCGGTGGGCTTGCCCTGTTCTGGGGGCTCGCGGGCTGGCTGGCCGGGCGCTTGCGCGGACATGGCGCAACCATCGCAGGCTTCGTGCTCGGCTTCACCCTCGCCGAGATGCTGCGCAGCTACATTTTCACCGGGTTTCCTTGGGGGTTAATCGGTACGATCTGGATCGACACACCGGCGGCCCAAACCGTCGCATTCTGGGGGCTGCACGGGCTTGGCTTTGCGACCCTTGGCTCTGTCGCGGTCGGGGTGCGCCTCGCCACGCGGCTCTCCCCCCATGGCCTGCTGCGCGGCGCAGGCACCGGGGGTCTGGCGACGGTGACCCTCCTCGCCTTGCTGCTGGGTGCCGGAACCCTGCGCCCACCCGCTCCAGCGATCCCCGAGAACGCGCCGACCGTGCGCCTCGTACAGCCCAATGCCGCCCAGCACCTGAAATGGGATCCCGAGATGATCCACCTTTTTTTCCAGCGGCAGGTGACGCTTACCGCCCAACCACGCGAGGGGGCCACTCCGGATCTGATCATCTGGCCCGAGACAGCCATCGCCTACAACCTTGGCTCCGCCCGCCCGCTCCTGCTGCAGGCGGCGGAAGCCGCCCAAAGCGTGCCCGTGGTGATGGGAGCCGTGCGCCGCACGGAGTTCGGCCCCACCAATGCCCTAGCGGTGATCGACGCCGAGGCGCGGCCCAGCGCAATCTATGACAAAGCGCATCTGGTGCCCTTTGGCGAATACATCCCCTTCGGTGATCTCGCGGCAAAGCTCGGGATCCGTGGCCTCGCTGTTGCCGAGGGCGGCGGGTTCCACGCAGGTCCCGGTCCTGTAGTGCTGGATCTGGGTCCGCTCGGACAGGCCCTGCCCCTGATCTGCTATGAAGCGATCTTTCCCCATTTCGGGCGGACAGAGGCTCTCTCGGCGGATTGGATGCTGCAGATCACCAATGATGCCTGGTTCGGCAACTTCGCGGGTCCGCAACAGCACCTGATCCTCGCCCGATTCCGGGCCATTGAACGGGGCATGCCGTTGGTGCGCGCCGCCAATACCGGGATCAGCACAGTGATCGACAGCCGGGGTGCGATGGCGGCCCATCTGCCGCTCAACACGCTCGGCGCGCTCGATGCCCCTTTGCCCCCACGCAGTTCCCCGCCGCCCTATGCACGCATGGGCGATTTGCCTCTGGCGATTCTGCTTGGTGTCGCGCTCGCCCTTTGGGTGTTGCGTCAGGTTTATTTGACAGCGCGCACGGTCGAACGCGATTGACGCTCCCCGGTCAGAGGGATACCCCGGCAGGCGATCTGTTGTCACAACGGCTTCCTGACGTGGCGACGTAACTAGAACGGAGCAGACCTCAATGACCGCGCGGCAAAACTATCTCTTCACCTCCGAGTCCGTCTCAGAGGGGCACCCGGACAAGGTCTGCGACCGGATCTCCGATGCGGTGCTCGACGCGTTCCTCGCCGAAGAGCCTGAAGCGCGCGTCGCCTGCGAAACCTTTGCCACCACGGGCCGTGTGGTGATTGGCGGCGAGGTCGGGCTGAGCGATCAGGCGCGCCTGAAGGATTACATGGAGAAGATCGACGGCATCGCCCGGGACTGCATCCGCGATATCGGCTATGAGCAGGACAAGTTCCACTGGGAAACGGTGAAGATTACCAACCTGCTCCATGCGCAATCGGCCCATATCGCCCAGGGCGTGGATGCGGCCGAGGACAAAGAGGAAGGCGCGGGCGATCAGGGCATCATGTTTGGCTACGCGGTCAATGAGACGCCTGAGCTCATGCCGGCCCCGATCTGCTACGCCCATGCGGTGCTGCGCAAACTCGCCGAAGTGCGCAAATCCGGAGCCGAGCCAACACTTGGTCCGGACGCGAAATCCCAGCTCACCGTACGCTATGAGGGCGGCAAGCCTGTGGGCGTCAGTTCGATCGTGCTCTCGACCCAGCATCTGGACCCGGAGATGTCCTCTGAGGATGTGCGCGCAGTGGTTGAGCCTTATATCCGGGCCGAGCTGCCCGAAGGCTGGATCGATGCCAGCACCGAATGGTGGGTGAACCCCACAGGCAAGTTCGTGATCGGCGGGCCGGACGGGGATGCGGGCCTGACCGGGCGCAAGATCATCGTCGACACCTATGGCGGCGCGGCGCCCCATGGCGGCGGCGCGTTTTCCGGCAAGGATCCCACCAAGGTGGACCGCTCTGCGGCCTATGCGGCGCGCTATCTGGCCAAGAACGTGGTGGCAGCGGGTCTCGCCCATCGCTGCACCATCCAGCTCAGCTATGCGATTGGGGTGGCCAAGCCGCTCTCGATCTATGCCGACACACATGGCACGGGAGAGGTCCACGAAGCCGCCATCGAGCGGGCGGTGGCCGAACTGATGGATTTGTCACCGCGCGGGATCCGCGAGCATCTGCAGCTCAATCGCCCGGTCTATCAGCGTACAGCGGCCTATGGCCATTTCGGGCGCACCCCGGATGCCGATGGTGGCTTCAGTTGGGAACGGACGGATCTGGTCGAGGCGCTCAAAGCCGCAGTTTGACCCGCGGCCCGCGTCACAGCCTTGCAAAGCCCTGCGGAAACGCGGGGCTTTTTGTTACGCGGTCAGATCCGGTTTTCGATGGCGCGATCAGGGGCCGACCGCGCGGACCCGCGTCGCGAATGCGGGCGTCGCGGATGGCAGGCACGCGGCACGGGGCGCGCCAAGTCGGAGCATCGGTTCAAACGGAAGTATCAGGCAAAGCCTGACGCCGGATCAGGCCTTGCGCAGGCGGATCACCACATCGACCTTGGAGATTTCAGTCCCCTCCGGGATCTCCGGCAGGCGCGCGATCTCCAGCTCTTCGGCGGGCGCATCGGTCAGCAGGTTCGAATCTTCCCAGTAGAAATGTGGGTGATCATCAATCCGCGTGTCAAAATAGCTCTTGGAGCCATCCACGGTGATTTCCTGCACGAGACCGGCTTCGCAGAAGGTGCGCAACGTGTTGTACACCGTTGCGAGCGAGACCTTCTCACCGCGCTCAAGTGCCGCTGCATAAAGGCTTTCAGCGGTTACATGGCGATCATGGCCATCGCCGACCAACAGGGCCGCGAGCGTGACACGTTGCTTGGTCGGGCGCACATCTCCTGTGGCCAGCCATTCGGTTCCCCGTTCCAAACGTGTGGTTCGCATGTGCGTCGTTATCCTTTTGGTCCCCTTCTTATATGACGGCTGCGTAGCAAATATCAATTGCAAACCCTTCGCAATAGGGTCGCAGGCCCGGCCGCATCGCCCCAACTCCTTGCAAATGCGGCTCTGCCGCTCCACCTGCCAGCGGGGGCGTCAGGCCGCATGCCTGCCCCTTGTCACTTCCAAAGCGGTGGTGATAAGGGAGCGCACCACGAAAAGACAGATCCGAGGACCGAGCGACCCATGGCAGATTATCCGACCTCCTTCGACAAGGAAGACCTGGTGAAATGCGCCCAAGGCGAGCTGTTCGGCCCGGGCAACGCGCAATTGCCCATGCCGCCGATGTTGATGATGGACCGGATCACTGAAATCAGCGGCGATGCGGGCCCCCACGGCAAGGGTCATGTGGTGGCGGAATTCGACATCACCCCGGACCTGTGGTTCTTCGATTGCCACTTCCCCGGCAACCCGATCATGCCCGGCTGTCTCGGCCTTGACGGCCTGTGGCAGCTCACCGGGTTCAACCTCGGCTGGCGTGGCTGGCAGGGGCGCGGCTATGCGCTGGGTGTCGGCGAAGTGAAGCTGACGGGCATGGTGCGCCCGGACCGCAAGCTCCTGCGCTACTACGTGGATTTCACCAAGGCCGTGCAGACCCGCCGCCTGACCATGGGGGTGGCTGATGGCCGGGTCGAGGCAGACGGTGAACTGATCTATCAGGTCAAAGATATGAAAGTCGCTCTGTCCGAGAGCTGAGCGAAGAGGAGGGTCGCGCCATGCGCCGTGTCGTCATTACAGGAATGGGGATCGTCTCGCCCATCGGAAACACCGTCTCCGAGGTCGAAGCGTCCCTGCGCGTGGGCCGGTCGGGGATTTCCTTCTCCGAGACCTATGCCGAGAACGGCTTCCGCAGTCAGGTCCATGGTGTGCCCCAGATCGATCTGGCCGAGCATATCGACAAGCGCCAGCTGCGCTTCATGGGCCCCGGCGCGGCGTTCAACTTCATCGCCATGGAACAGGCCATCGCCGATAGCGGGCTTGAGGACAGCGATGTCAGCAATGAGCGCACCGGCCTCGTGATGGGCTCGGGCGGGCCGTCGACCTCGAACTTCTTCCAGGCCTTCACCACCGTGAAGGAAAAAGGCGCGCCCAAGCGGATGGGGCCCTTCATGGTCACCCGCTGCATGTCCTCGACCAACTCCGCCTGCCTCGCGACCCCGTTCAAGATCAAGGGCGTGAACTACTCGATCACCTCCGCCTGCTCCACCTCCGCCCATTGCATCGGCAATGGCGTCGAGCAAATCCAGATGGGCAAGCAGGACATCGTCTTTGCCGGCGGCGGCGAAGAGATCGACTGGACCCTCTCCTGCCTCTTCGACGCCATGGGCGCCATGAGCTCGAAATACAACGACACCCCCACCACGGCGTCGCGCACCTTCGACGCGACCCGGGACGGGTTCGTGATCGCGGGCGGCGGCGGTGTTGTCGTGCTCGAAGATCTCGACCACGCCCTCGCGCGCGGGGCCAAAATCTATGCCGAGGTGACCGGCTATGGTGCCACCTCCGACGGCTATGACATGGTCGCCCCCTCCGGCGAAGGCGGCGAACGCTCCATGCGGCAGGCGCTGGCGACCCTGCCCGACGGCCGCAGTGTGGATTACATCAACGCCCATGGCACCTCGACCCCCGTGGGCGACGTGACCGAGATCGAGGCCGTGCGCCGCGTCTTTGGCGAGGGTAGCACCCCGCCCGTGGCCTCCACCAAATCGCTGACCGGGCACTCGCTGGGTGCCACCGGCGTGCATGAAGCAATCTACTCGCTGATCATGATGGAGAAAGGCTTCATCGCCGCCTCCGCCAATATCACCGAGCTCGACCCGGCGATCAAACCCGATGAAGTCGTGACCGAGCTGCGTGAGGACGTCACCCTCGACAGCGTGCTCTCCAACAGCTTCGGCTTCGGCGGCACCAATGCGACGCTGCTGATGTCGCGCTATCTCGACTAGAACCTAGGCCCAAAGGGGAAACCAGATGACCGGTGTGTTGCAGGGCAAGCGCGGCCTGATCATGGGCGTCGCCAATGAGCGCTCCATCGCCTGGGGGATCGCCAAATCCATGGCCGAAGCCGGGGCTGAACTGGCCTTCACCTATCAGGGCGAAGGCTTCGGCAAACGCGTCGCACCGCTCGCAGCCTCGGTGGGTTCCGACATCCTGGTGGATGTGGATGTCAGCGACGACGCCTCCCTCGATCGCGCCTTCGAGACCCTTGGCGAAAAATGGGGCAAGCTTGACTTCCTCGTCCACGCCATCGCCTTCTCAGACAAGGCCGAGCTGACCGGCCGGTTCCTGAACACCAGCCGCGAGAACTTCAAAACCTCGCTGGACATCTCCTGCTACTCGTTGATCGAGGTGACCCGCCGGGCGCATCCGATGATGACCGAAGGCGGCACGATCCTGACCGTGACCTTCCAGGGCTCGAACCGGGTGACGCCCTTCTACAACGTGATGGGCGTGGCCAAGGCGGCGCTGGAAAGCTCTGTGCGCTATCTCGCCAATGACCTTGGTCCGGACGGGATCCGCGTCAACGCTCTGTCGCCCGGCCCGATGAAGACCCTCGCCGGGGCCGCCATCGGTGGCGCACGCAAGACCTACCGCCAGACCGAGCAGAACGCGCCCCTGCGCGCCAATGCGACGCTCGAAGCCGTGGGCGGCACCGCCGTCTGGCTCGCCTCTCCGGCCGGGGCCTGCACCACGGGCGAGATCGTGCGCGTCGATGGCGGCTACCACGTGCTCGGCATGCCCCAGGTCGAGAACCTCTGAGCCCCTCCGACGCTTAACCGATTGCACCGCCCTGCGATTGCGCGCACCTTGCCCGCAAGACACGCGGAGGGCAGGACGATGGCGGAATTCACACGGGACGGGGTCACGCTCCACTATCTGGATGAAGGACCCCGGGACGGCCCGATCCTCGTCTTCTCCAACTCGCTCGGTACCGATCTGCGCCTGTGGGAGCCGATCCTTCCTCTCCTGCCCAAGGGCCTGCGGATCATCCGCTATGACATGCGCGGCCATGGCAAATCCGACGTGCCACCCGCCCCCTATTCCATGGGCACGCTGGTCTCGGATATCGAGGCGCTGCTCGACCATCTTGAGGTGCGCAACGCGCTCTTCGTCGGCCTCTCTATCGGCGGCATGATCGCCCAGGGCCTCGCCGTGAAGCGCCTCGATCAGGTGCGCGCCATGGTCCTGTCGAACACCGCCGCCAAGATCGGCCAGCCCAAGCTCTGGGAGGAGCGGATCGCCGGGGTCCGCGCCGGCGGGGTCGAGGCCCTAACCGACGCGATCCTCGAGCGCTGGTTCTCCCGCGCTTTCCTCACGGATCCGCGCCTGCCCTACTGGCGCGACATGGTCACCAGCACTCCGGATGAGGGCTATATCGGTTGCTGCGCGGCAATTGCCGGAACCGATTTCTACACGCCCACGAGCGGGCTGCGCCTGCCAACCCTCGGGATCGCGGGCTATGACGACAGCTCGACGCCCCCGGACCTCGTACGCGAAACCGTCGACCTGATTCCGGGCTCGAAATTTGTGCTGCTGAGCCGGGCCGGCCACCTGCCCCATGTGGAGCAGCCCGAAGGCTATGCCGCCGCCCTCACCGAGTTCATCACCGAGACCGGCCACCTCTCCTCCGACGCGTGACCCAGCGCCGGACGATCCACCGGCCAGCATCGGGTGTATTCCCTTCCGCGCACTCCCACTCGGCCCGAGCGCATCTCCAACGCCCGACCGCCGAGCGGCCCTTAGACCCCGCGGCCTAGCGACACTGCAGGTGGAAAACGTCTTTTGCAAAAGCATGCCCAAACGCCATCGGCTCTCTTGAGAGCTGCGGGGTTTCGGCGCTTTCAAGAACGAGATCCCAAAGACCCTACGGAGACATCTCCTGCAAGCCTGCCCAAAACGCCAAGCATGTCAGGCCTCGACGGCTACAAGGTGCGTTAGCAGAAATTTCTGAAACGTGGACTTTGCTGCTACTGGATTTCTCAAAGTGGATGTCGGCTTTGGTGACACACAGAGAAATCAACTGATCTTTTCTTTTGAGTTTTTTCTTGGCGGAAGCAGTCATTCAATGCATGGAAGAGGCTACGTCAAGTTTGGCTTTGATCCGAGGTAGCTTAGTAGCAAAGCACCGGGCTCGTAACCCGGGGAGCGCGGGTGCAAGTCCCGCCCTCGGACCCAACAGGGATACGAATGGCTGAGAAACCGGGCGAAAAATACGCGTTTCTTAATCTTGCAAAAGCCGTTAGCGCTGGAAGCAGCAAGAAAATCCAACAATGGCGCGATGTTCTTGCCGCAATGAAGGCAGGCGACCTCACCGTCGGCAGTCGCACACCTGTTGCAGGTATGCCGAAATGGGCGACGCCCGAGGTGGTTCGAGGTGGTTTTGCGACCACAGCATACGCCGCTGGTGGAAAACTCAGACCACACGAAACTGCATTGCTGGAAGATTTAGGTTTTTCAAGATCCGATGTTTCACGCGCACGCCTTGCGCTCAACAACTGGCACTTGACCGACCAGGGCCTCAACAAACTCCACCAGCAAGCGATGTCGGGCGAGTTTGCAGCCCAGACGCCCGAAGAAACGGCACTGCTTTCGATCTGTCTCTTGTTGAAGCATGATCCCGAAGCTGCGGAGATGATCTTGGCTGAGATCACCCCCTTTTTTGATCGATTGAGATTCTATCCTGCGCCCGGCGTCGCACGAGAAACGGACGGTGCCTTTGTTCGTAGCGTCCAAGACATTCGAGACCAACTTGGCGGTAAGGTCCCTCGAGAACAGATTGTCGTCCAACACAACACTCTTACGCGTTGGATTCCGCTGTACGACCGCCTGATCGATCTTCTCGCGGACCATGGGTCGGATGGATGGGATAGGCGTGCATATGATTGGTGTGCCGATTACAAACAGGCTCTTAAAGCACCAACAGCGCAACGGTGGAAAAAGCAGACTGGACAGTTCCAAAGGGCTAGACGCGCACTGCTCGCTTTGAAGGCTGGTGACGATCTCATCAACAATGTCGAGACAATCATTGAGCGGCACCGGTCAAAATATGGTGAAGCCGATGAGCGGCGCACATTCCGCCAAAATCAAGCAAAGCAGGATGTAAAAGTCTGGCATGATGCTATCGCAAAAATCGTGGCTGCGCGCCTAAGCAAGTTACCGCTCGATATGGGCATTTCTGATTTAAGTAGCGTCTCCGGCCCCATTGGGTCGGATGAAGAGGTCGTCGGCGGCCCATCTGGCGCCCAGCTACCGCGAAGTTTTGAACGTGGCATTCAATCGGCCAAGATGGCGTCGGTCGACGAGCTTGTTCAGGGCGGGCAGATTGGAGCACCTGAGGTGCTGGCCAAGGTTTTGCCCCAGATCACGTCGAGCATCTACGCATCGAACCTTCCGACGGACGCCGAAACAGAAGTTTGCCGCGCCCTTTACCAGGCGTTCAGCAACCGGCGATCCCTCCTCCTGTTGAATCTGGAGTCGCAGGTGAGGCTTGAGGAACTGCCGTGGGCACAGGGTCTTTTGCGGCGTCGGAAAGGTGGGCACGACGCAGTGGAAGTCGCTTGCCAAGCGCTGACGGAGCTTGTGCGCTTGTCCTTGACCCATTTCCCTCACGTGATCTTTCCCAACCCGCTGATTCAGGAGTTTTCGACGTTAGCAAAACTCGCAGAATTAGATATTCCGTTCACCAATGAGGTCGCGGCTGACATCTTCATGGGGGCTTTCTCCAAGCAATTCGAGAAGGCGGCGGAGGTCGGATTGTCCTACTACGCGGGAAGTCTCTACGCGCGCTACTTCGACCTACCAGATCAACAAAGCACCCCGCGGCTTGCCGAAACCTGCGCTCAACGTGCTGGCTCAAGTAGCACACGTAACTGGTCGGTCGCATCGAATGGGATGATCCTCGAACAACAACAGATTATCACGACCCACAATCTGGCGCAGGTTCTGTCAGCACTTGATCTGAGCGACCTCAGATTTGACGAAATGGCTTTTCGATGCATCGAATGGATTTGCTGGCGCCAACAGACTCCGCTGACCGATTGGCGCGCTAAGTTGCAGATGACAAAGAACACCGCTTATGCGTGGCGGCAGATGATTGCGTTCTTGTCCGAGTTATCCCCTGCGGAACAGAGTGCCGCATTCGAGCGCATCAAAAATGTAACAGGCAATCAATCGATGGAGTATCAAGTGCGCTTCGCGCCTGCTTTGGCTGGCTTGGAGCGGTCCATCTCTGGCGAAACACCGTCGTCGAACGAGGTGTTTTTGGGATGGGTTCAGGGAACGCATCCCTTCGCGCCATGATTTCGAATAACGTTTCTGTCCGGCGCGGTGCTGGCAAAAGCTGACAATCATGCATTGCGCAGCATTGGTTGAAATGGGCTCGGTGCTGACCTCGAAGGCAGCACAGCAATCCCGTGATATGGTGCCTTGTCAACGTCGGGTTGTCGTTGTGGAGGGAATGGCGGATCGGAGGGTCAGTCATGGAAACACCAAACCTACCAGCCATTCGCGCACTTCGCCCCGCATGGAACAAGGGCCGCATCGTGGGTCAGAAACGACCGCTTAAACCAAAGCATGTCTGGGCGATCCGGGTTCGACTTGAACTGGCCGAAAACCATCGCGACCTCGCACTCTTCAACATGGCAATCGACAGCAAGCTGCGCGGTTGCGATCTGGTCAAGATGAAAGTTGTGGACGTCATGGCTTCGGGCGAGATCAAAGAACGGGCATCGGTGCTGCAAAGCAAGACGCAGAAACCTGTGCGCTTTGAGATTTCCGAAGGCACCCGGGCCTCGGTCGAGAAGTGGATGGAAGACGAGCTTATGGTCGGCTCTGAATACCTTTGGCCAGGCCGCTTTCATGAACGTCTGCACATCTCGACACGCCAGTATGCACGGATCGTCCGCGATTGGGTCACATCGATCGGTCTGGAGGCCAGCGCATATGGCACGCATTCGATGAGGCGGACGAAGGTGACCCAGATTTACAAGAAGACAGGCAATCTTCGCGCCGTTCAGCTCTTGCTGGGGCATGCCAAGATGGACAGCACTGTCAGGTATCTCGGCGTAGAGCTAGAGGATGCGCTAGCAATCGCCGAGGCAATTGAAATTTAGCAATTCTGGGTCGCCTTCAAGGGCGGCCCGAAGCTGCCTTCCACCCACCACGCCAATGCCGCGCCGCAACTTCCCCAGACCGGCCATTCGTCCATATCGCAGCATTTTCGGATGATGTAGGTCGGCAGCGCGGATACTGCTGACATCCGCGTGATCGCGACTATAGTCGGGCTAGATACCCGAACACATTGCGCAACTGGATGATCGACATGCTTAGACAGATTTACACTTGCTCCTTTTTTATTCTTCTTACTTTTCCGGCGGCAGCAAATCCTTGGAAGGTTCTGGATGGATCGACCCTTCTGGATGGAACAGAAACGGCTACCTACGTCGCTGGCTATTTGTTTTCAGGAAAAGACTACGAGTTTACGTCGTCTCAGATAAACCTGAGGTGCGTGGACGAGGAACTTGTGATGAGCATCGTAGGCGATAGTGATTTGCTGACAAAAGCTAAAGCGCGGGCCAACCCAACCATAGATTTCATTATCAAGGCCGGGTCGGAGCTGGCCTCATTTAAAGCAACCATCGGAAATGTTGACTATAGCCTTGAGCGAGCGCGTGTGCATAACGGGCCTGGATTGCTTGAGTTGTTGCGACTACATGACGGAAGCTCCTCTCAAGTCCAGCTGCCGGTGGCAAGAACGGGTATTCCTGAGGTTCGCAAGCTCTCGTTAGAGAATGTCGTTAAGACCACAGACTTGGTGCTCTCAACATGCGGTCCCTTAGAGGTTTGGGAAGTAGCCGCGACTTTGACCCCAACGAAAGAGCCGACCACATCAACTAGCGAACCGCCGATAGATCTGGAAACCACTTTACGGGTGGGCTTGGCGCAAAAGCTCGTCGAAGAGCTAATACGCAATCAAAACGTTGCGTTTGATAAAATTGTCGAAGCATTAGAGCCACTTGTGAATACTTCAGCGGAGTAGTGTCTCTGCTCGCAGCAAAGGAACTACTGGGAAACGATGGTCACGGTCAGGACATTGTCCGTAAATCAGGTAGTTGTGAAAATGTCGCACACGGCCCATAGCGGACCTTCGTACATGACCATCAACGCCGCAGCGCAGCTTCCCGAAAGCTGACGTGGCGACGGAAAGGGTTAATTATGAAAAATCACAAATAGAGCATTTTTGCTTTAGAAAGCTCAAGCGACACTTTGATTGGTTTCTCACCATATTTCGTTTGCGCCTTTAGCAATAAATCCAAACACTCATTGAGCTTCTTATATTCACTAGCGCCATCCTTCAGCGTCCGTAAAAGCACAGCCCTTCTGGAGGCTATTTCAATTGCAGTAGATAACTCTTCTGTAGAAATACCTTCAAGCCGATCATATTTCTTGAAAAAATCATGAAACCTCGTTTGCACCTCAACGCTACTGTAGATATTCGGCAGTTTGGAGTGAATAGCGCCAATATCTTGGCACTTATCACTAATCCTAGCCCTTCGTACATTGTCACTTAGCGATGCACTGTGCGACTTTGTAAGAAACTCATTGTAGAACCAAAGGCTGGCAATGCCCCCAACTGTAGCCGCGATTATACCCGACAACACTTCCGCAATCCCAATCAACGCATCATTACCTAATTCGAGCTATAGTTACGTGTGCTACACCGATGTCTTTAGCGATAGCACGACAGCTATCGCCATTTCCCGGCCATTCCAGAGCCAACGCACATTGATGCTCGGTTAGTTTGGGTATTGGACCAAACTCTACGCTCCTAGCCTTTGCCGCCGTTCGCCCTTCGTTGGCGCTGCAAGTGATGCGCTCGCGTTCGTCTTTAGCCAAGGCTGAAAGGAATGCTAGTATACCTTTTTCCAAGGGCGTTGCTAGGTTGAGCCACGGCTTGCCCTGCTCCTTGACTGTGGCTCCACGATCCGCAGCTCGATAAGTGATCGTTATGCCGTCCATCATTGAACGAGTCGCTCGATCCCGTTCAGCGACCACAAACACACCTCCTGTGCCAAGCGCTTCGACAGCTTTTTCGAGCTGCAGACTGCCCTTCACGGTCTTGGCAGTCGCCTTCTCACGGAAGCTTCGCTCCACATCCGCCCCGTTCAACGCACCGATCTGGCGGTCGAGGCTTTGAGCTTGAGTACTCACGCGGGCATAACCGATTTTCATTTCTTCAGGCTATCAGATCGCCTGATCACTCGCACCAGATTTATGCACCATACCCACAGACTGACTTTGCTTGGGATTCATGAGCGATGCGCAAATCATGGATTATGCGTCGTCAAAACCTTAGAAAGGTATCTCAAAAAAATGGACATCCAAATCGATCCGGGTCGGGAACATTCCTTCGGAAGTGGAAATCTCTGCAACTAGATAACCTTGGACTCGGTAGCTGTCTTTTGGGTCAACGCCGTCATCACGCCATTTCCGCCAGAAGTTAGTTTCCAACTCGCATCGAATTTGAGTCCATGCGCCCTGCGCCAAGCGAGGCGCGGTCGTAGCCAATATGTGCCTTCGATTGACGTCCTCGCGTTCAGCCTTGGTGTATCCACAACGCTTTCCATCTTGCTTTATTTCCCAACGTTCACTCGTATAGAGATAAATCGCATCGATCTCAGGGCTTCTTTTTTCGGTTCGGTTGTGGATATCGACAACGAGCTCGAAGGTCCCGGTCCGCGAGTACTCGTTCACCGTCAATAGTTCATTTTGCGTTCTCGCACTGACTTCAAACGTGACAGTTCGTTGCCGCTCAAGTTCCGATTTCACCCAATTTATGTCGGCACTTAGCATGTTCTTCAGGTTTGTGATTGAGCCATCGTAGACGAGATGCCTGTGGTGTTTCAGATCAAAAGGGATGTCGTCAGCCTTCTGAGTGATAAGTGTACAGATCTTGTCTTTTGCATGGGCATACCCGACTTCATAGAAGACGTTCGGGTTTTTACCTGTCATATCTGCGATAATGAAGTCTGCGGCATCGATCTGTCGATAGATTCTCTCCAAGATACTCTCTGTATAAATCTGCTCGTCGACGCGCTCAGCAACGACGTCTTGCTCTTTAGCCGTCTCTTGGATTCCCAACCGATAAATGTCATCGAATTCGTTGCCGAATGGCATTAGAACAAAGGCAAACGGCTTTGGCTTTGCCATACTTAGAGACCCTTCCTTTTGCCTGGCTTTCGGTCAAGCCGTTTGTTGCCACTTCTTGGAGAGGCTATCAAAGCACTTTAGCCAAGTGAACAACGCGTAGACGGGGCTCAAAAGCGCATAAACCCTTGTATGTGAGTTCGATCAAATCGCCAATGTCAGCTTTCGCTACCCAGTTTAGGTCAGTTTGCAGGTGCGGAGAAAGCCCGCTTCCCGCCCGTTTTCAGAGTGTCGAGGCATCTTATAACGTTCTGCGAATGCCCTCAAAGGACTGTGCGCGGCCATTGGAGAATTGGATAGATAAGGTCGCTACCGAAGGCAGCTATATGGTCCTTGGCTTCCTTATATGCCTCGGTACGACTCTTTGCCAGTCCAAACCCTCGAACAGTGCTTCAAACTGAGCGCGGTTTATCGTAATCACGCCGTCCATCATGCGCGGCCAGACAAAACCCGCACCTTAGATCAGCTTGTAGGTCATCACGAGCCCAGTCCCATCCCAAGCGATCAATTTTATGCGGTCTGCTCGCTTAGACCGAGAGATGAAAATAGCGCCGCTGAACGGGGCGAGGTCAAACTCGTTCAGCACGATCGCGGCCAGCGCATCCATGCCTTTGCGAAAATCCACAGGCTTTGACGTCAGGTAGAGCTCGAAGTTCCCCGCGGGTGAAAACATGGCTGTTCATTGACCGCCAAGATGATCTTCACCAGATCATCGACCGGGTAGGCCGCGGCAAAATCCAAGACGCCCTCGCGCATGGTGAGATGGATAAGATCTTGGACGGAAGACCAGTCAGCGGACGGCGCATCTTCCTCAATGACGACCTCTGAGAAAAGCCGCTCTTCGCTCACGGTTTTCGTCATTCTATTCGAGGCCTTCACGTCGGCACGCCATTGTAGATGAGAGATTGGGAGACGTTGCATGTTTTCATGACCTCGGCGACTGTCAGTTCGCCCGCGTCGAGTTTGCTTTTGACGAAGCGTTTAAAGCTGGGCGGCCAGACACGGCGACCGCCTGCGTGGACGTCGATGGTGAAGCCATAAACTTCGAAGGAGTTGGGTGTTCCCGGCATACTGCAACCTCTTATTTCGTGAGTATGCTACGGCTCTAGGTGGCGTGTCAGGAGCAAATTATGAAGCTCGCTGCACCGCTTACTATAAATCGAAGGGCGACAACCTAGAACGCCAATAGGCGCATTTGCTCGAAAAACTTGCAAATCAAGTCGAGCCCACTGGAGCCTTAGACGAAACACTGGAACTGGCGTGCCGATTTCTCTCAAATCTCTTTAAAGTATGAGCGAATGCGAATGTTCAAGCACGTCGCTTGGGGTTCAAAATAGCCTTCGCCCGCCATCCGACTCTCTCAAAAAGCGGGCGTTCGACCTCCGGATTGTCTCTACGCTTCAAGGCCCTAGAGTGCGCTTGCAAAGGTGAAGTCCGTAATGGTGCCCGGGGGCGGAATCGAACCACCGACACGAGGATTTTCAATGCGCGTCATGGCGGGTTAACTCGTTGATATTGTTGGGGTGAAATCAAACTGTGCTAGCTATGTGCTAAGCTAGGCATGAACACGCGGATCGCTAATTTTCGCCGTCGGGCAGCACATACTGCACCCAAAACGATCGAGTTAGTGGATCCGAAGTTGGATTGTCCTGTTAGGCTTTTTGGCCAAAGTCTGAATTAGGATTTCTCAAAGAGAGTCCTCCGAGTTCCTTGGTCAGGAAGTTCGAAGAGAAAAACTTGATTAAATCAAGTTTCCGAATCCAGGCATCCGGGATGCCAAAATCGGAAAGTCTCGGACGAATCTACTTCTCGATCATTGACTGCCGGACGTCAGCTTCCTGTGCACACCCTCATATGGCCCTCCGCCAACATAGTATCCGCAACGAACGGCTCGTTCGACTGAGCGTCACTGGGCAACAGCACCGTAGCAAATGTCCACGAAGCGCCCGAATTTCCAGTTCTCGTCGGGTTATTTAGGACACGCCTTACATTTGTTCATGGTGTTCCAATATGCATAGGGTCCGCTTTCCCAGGGGACATTTGCGAGCCGTTGGCATAGTCTGGTATCACGACATCCCTTTACACAACTGGAGTAAATATGATCATACGTTCGTGGCGCGCGGTCGCCCCCAATCAACAGGTCGTCGACGCGTATCGGTTGCATCTGGAAGAGACGACCTTTCAGGAGATGGCGCAGTTGGCGGGCCACAAGGGCGCGTGCCTGACAACAAAACGATTGCAGGATGGGCATGAGCTTTTGGTCATGAGTTTTTGGGAAGATATGGCCGCCGTCGAGGCTTTTTCGAAAGGATCACTGACTAAGGCAGTCGTGAAGGAGAAGACGCAAAAGGTTCTCACCTCTTGGGATCAGGAGGTAGAGTATTTTGAAGTGCTGACCTCATCCGGTGTGACCATCTAAATCCTATGATGGGGCTAGTCAGGCAAGAATCCATGAACCAGATTTTCGCGCATCAAGCGTTGTGCGAAGGTGCCACGGGGGATTGCAACTTTAGACAGATATGCGCTCTTTTGAGCCGCATATTGCCGGGTTTGTGCGATGGCGTCTTCAGCCGTCACGGATCGAAACCTGAGCATCTCGCCAGATCGCATTTGCACCAGGCGATCTAGTTCGACTGACACAACTGTCGCAATCTTCGGATATCCACCGGTCGTTTGATGATCTGCCAAGAGAATGGTGGGCACGCCATCACCCGAAACTTGAACAGATCCGCGAACAATGGGCTCCGATGGAATCGAAAGCGCGCTATGCAGGGCCAGCCCTGGGCCCGACAGGCGCATTCCCATACGGTCATAGGCATCCGTGACTTTGAAAGTGGCGTTCGTGAATTGCCTGACTGCGGCATTGGTGAAACGGGCATCTTGCGGGCCCATGACCACAGACAGGGCACTTGTCGCATGAAGGTTGGGCTTGGCGATCTCCCCCTCGCGATCCTCGCGGACAACTGCATCGTGCAGTACCAGTTTCTGTCCTGCCCGCAACGCACCGCCGCCAAATCCTGATATCGTATGGGTCGCCTTGCTATTCAGCCATGGGTCGACTTGAAGTCCACCAGACATGGCGATGTAGGCCCAGCTTCCAGACGCGCCTGCGCGTATCGTCAGACGATCGCCTTTGCGGAGCGTGATGATCGTCCACGACCCACAGGAAATCCCATTGTAGTCCACCAAGAACGCTCCGCCCGCGATGGCCAGAGAGACCGGGCCGCTTTCGCATTTTAGGATCACTCCACCCAACGACACCTCGATCCCGGCATGGCCTTGCGGATTGCCCAGAGCGGCGTTGGCCGCATCAAAGGACAGCCGATCCATGGGGCCAGAGGCGGACACACCGTATCGCATGTGACCCGTGCGACCGCCGTCTTGAATGGAGACCAGCGGCCCTGCAAAGGAAACTGAAAGGACAGCATCAGCCATGACCGGCCCCGTCTTGTGCTCGATCGCATTGATCGGGCGTGATCCGTTCAAAGACGATCCTATCGCCCACACTGAATAGAAAAGGCCGGTCTTGATCTCCAGTCAGGATCGGTGTCGGAGATCGGCCAAGAATCGACCACCCGGTGGGCATTTTCAGCGTTGTGACCAGGCATTGCGGGCCAGCAATGATCACACTGCCCGCCGGGACATCGCGCACCGCACTTGGTTTGCGGGGAACTTGGATCGCATCCGGAACACCTGCCAAATAGGCGTATCCGGGCGCGAAACCATACATCAGCGCCTGATAGTCACCGGCCAGATGCGCGTTAATCACCGCGTCGGGGGGCAGCCCGGTCGCCTGTGCCACAACGTCGAGATCTGGACCGTCATAGCAGATCTGGACGCACCGTGTGGCGCCGGTTGCGGGCATCGGCGTGAGGTTCTCAAGCCGCATCTTGACCTCGGCCTGTATTTTTCCGTGGTCGGTCTGAAGCGGATCAAAATCGATCAGGATGTTCACCAAGGCGGGAACCATTTCGATCATCCCGTGGGGCGGATCTTCGGCCAAAGCGCAATCCAAAGACAACACTGCGGCATGGGCATCATCGCCGATCTCA
This sequence comes from Pseudomonadota bacterium, assembly GCA_038747015.1. Taxonomy (GTDB): domain Bacteria; phylum Pseudomonadota; class Alphaproteobacteria; order Rhodobacterales; family Rhodobacteraceae; genus Shimia_B. Next base: position 10,664 of record JBCDKE010000017.1, on the reverse strand, counting down.
TCCGCGAAAGTGACAAGCAGCGCGTGATCAGCGACTGAAGTGAAGCGCGCCTGCATTTGGGGCTCAGGACAGGAAGCTGGCGATCGTAACGCCCTCAGCCTGCAACCTTCTGCGAAGCTCAATTGCCATCGCTACGGCCCCATCGCTGTCACCATGTACGCAGATCGAATGGGCCTTCAACGGGATCGGATCACCGTCGATAACTGGCATCTTGCCGGTGTCCAGAAACGTCAGCAGCCTGTCGGCAGCCTCGCTTGCATCATGAATCATTGCGCTATCTTGGCCGCGCGGCACCAACTGGCCGGAGGACGAATAGCCCCGGTCGGCAAAGATTTCAGAATAGACCGGCACGCCGATGTCACGGGCTGCGTGTTCGCTTTGGCTGCCTGAAATGGCAAGAATTGCGAGGGCGGGATCGATCCGATGGACGGCGTCAGCGATTGCATCTGCGACGGTCCGGTCCCGGGCAGCTAGGTTGCCAAGCGCGCCGTGGGGTTTGACGTAGCGCACTGGAATGCCGACTTGGCTCGCGATGCCCTGCAACGCTCCGATCTGGGCGGCACACATACGAGCAATCTCGTCTGGTTGCATTGGGATCACCCGGCGTCCAAATCCTGCGCGGTCTTCAAACCCAGGATGCGCGCCTACCGTGACGCCTTGATCCTTGGCCACCTGCAAGGTCTGGTACATCGTCTCCGGATCGCTGGCGTGCCCACCACAGGCCACATTGGCCGAGGTGACAATGGACAGCATCGCGGCATCATCGCCCATGGTCCAAGGGCCAAACCCTTCGCCGAGGTCGGAGTTGAGATCGATGCGGGTCACTTAGTCCTCCGACACGGGCACGGTATAATTCAAAACGCGACGCCCGCCATCGGGGTAGATCGTCTCGCCAGTGATGTAAGACGCGTCATCGCTGGCAAGGAAGGACACAACTGATGCGATTTCCGATGGCTCGCCATAGCGTCCCAAGGGGGTTCGCGACAGGATCGCTTTGTTGCCAGCGTCCGAGATGAACGCACCTTTGATCATCTCGGTCATGATCGTGCCGGGACCAACACCTACGACGCGGATGCCATGGGGGGCAAAGGCCACGGCGGCGGTAGAGGTCACTTGGTTCATGCCGCCTTTTGAGATCGCGTAGGTCGCGACCGATGGGTTGGCGAGGCCCGAATTGATCGACGACATGTTGACGATGACACCGCCTTTGCCTTGGTCGATCATCTGGCGCGCAGCGGCCTGGGTGCCGAAAAAAGCGCCCTTAAGGTTCACGCTCATGGTGCGGTCGTAGATCTCTTCTGTAACATCAAGCCAGTCGAGGATCGGGGCGATGCCCGCATTGTTGACCATGATGTCTAGCCTGCCGAATGTCGCGACGGCCTCTGCGACAAGCGCGTCAACTTGGGCCACGTCAGAGACATCACACTCCACTGGGTGCGCCCCAATCTCGGACGCCGTTTCGGCCAGTCGTTCCGCATTCACGTCCGCAATCACCACATTTGCGCCGTCAGCGATTAACCGCTCTGCCGTTGCCCGCCCGATGCCTTGCGCCGCTCCGGTGACGACCGCCGTTTTTCCTGTGAATTTCATCGTTGTCTCCCTCAGATCACGACGGTTTCAACCATCGGACGGTTTTCATGAATGCGGTCCCAACCCAAGGGGCCAAGATCGAGTGTCTGGTAACGACCTTGGGTAATCCACTCGGCCACACCGCGCCCGATGGCAGGGGCATGCATGACACCATGACCTGAGAAACCGGTGGCAAATATCAGGTTCTTGAGCTCATGATGAGGACCAAGAATGCCATTGTGATCCAAGGTATTGATTTCGTAATGGCCTGCCCAGGAACTGATCAAACGCAGTTCTTCCATGGCTGGAATGCGCGTGGCGAGTGCGGGCCAGAACTCGCTCTCCATAAGATTGTGATGCGGTTCAAAATCACCATAGGCGTCGTGATCATCGTCGGGTCCAGGGTAGATGCCGCCGATAAACTCGTGTCCTTCGGGGCGCATCCAAAACCCGCTCGTGTCGAAGAACATCGGCAGCCCCGTGCCCTCGACCTTTGATTTGAAGTGAAAGACCGTGCGTTTCTTGGGCACAACTGGCAGGTCAATGCCCAGACCATGTGCCAGCGCGCCCGACCACGCGCCAGCGGCTAGGATGCACCAGTTGCAATCAACTGTGTCGCCATTGGCGAGTGTGACGCCAGTGATCTGTGCGCTGCTGTATTCAAAGCTGACGACCTCAGCCTCAAGATAGGTCACATCTTCGCGCCGCGCGGCCGAACGTGCCGCGCGCATCGTGGAATAGGCGTCAAACCAACCTTCGCCGGATTGGCCATATCCGGCAATCCCGATCCCATCAGTGTCGATGATCGGGAACTTAGCTTTGATCTCAGCCGGTGAAAGCGCGACGATATCTGCACCTTCGGCTTGTTGCATCTCGATCAACCGGCGCCGTTGTTCAACATGTTCCTCGGACCCCAGGATCAAATAGCCATCTTCTTTAAAACCGATCTCTGCCTCAGCGCCGAAATGGGTTTTCACGTTGCGCAGAAAATCGACGCCATAGAGGCTCATATGGATGTTAAGCGGCGTGGCGAATTGCAGCCGGATGCAGGCGGCTGACAGCGCCGTCGAACAGAACTGATAGCTTGCGTCTTTCTCGATCACGGTGATCTTGCCGTCAAACCCTTGGTCACGCAGCGACCACGCGCAAAACGATCCTAGGATCGCACCTCCGACGATGACAACATGCTCTTTGCTCATCTGTTACCGGATGATGAAGGGGTTAGCGGTTTCACCCAAGGCGTCGATCCAGACGGTCTTGGTTTGCAGGTAGGCATTGATCGCTTCTTGTCCGCTTTCCCGTCCGATGCCAGAGCGTTTGTAGCCGCCAAACGGTGCCATGAAGCTGACGGCGCGGTAGGTATTGATCCAGACGGTACCTGCCTCCAAAGCATCTGCCGCGCGGTACGTGCGTCCGATATTCTGGGTCCACACACCAGCGGCCAGGCCATAGGGGCTATCGTTGGCCACAGCGAAAGCTTCGTCTTCATCGTCGAATGGGATGACGGACAGGATAGGGCCAAAAACCTCTTCTTGGGCAATGCGCATCTTATTGTTCACACCCGTAAAGATCGTGGGCTCCACAAACCAGCCATCGCCCATGTCGTCTGGTGTGCCACCGCCCAACGCGGGTTGTGCTCCTTCGCCTCTGGCGATGTCCATGTAGCCCAAGATTTTTTCGCGGTGCGGCAAGGTCGTCACGGGGCCGACTTGGGTGTCATTCAAGGCCGGATTGCCCATCTTGGCGGTTTTCGCCAGATCAACAACGCCTTCGACAACTCGGTCATGGATCGAGCGGTGCACTAGCAGGCGCGATCCGGCGATACAGGTTTGGCCCGAGGCCGCGAAGATACCAGAGATCGCGCCTTTCACGGCGTTGTCCACATCGGCGTCCGCGAACACGATATTGGCAGATTTACCGCCGAGTTCGAGCGTTACGGTCTTAAGATTTTTCGCAGCAGCGCCATAGACAGCCAAGCCACCCGCTTCGCCGCCAGTGAAGGCAATCTTGGCGACGTCAGGATGTTCGGCAAGCGGTGCGCCGACCTCCAGTGGCATGCCGGTGACTGTGTTGATGACGCCTGGCGGAAAGCCCGCCTCTTCAAACAGCTTTGCAAACTCCAGCGTTGAAGCCGCTGCATGTTCTGCGGGTTTGATGACGCAGGTGTTGCCAGCCGCGAGGATCGGGGCGAGTTTCCATGCCAAGAGGAGAAGTGGCGAATTCCACGGTACAATTGCCGCAACCACGCCCAATGGTTCCTGCTTGGTGTAGGCAAACATATTGAGCTTATCGATGGGCAGAACGCGCCCTTCAATCTTGTCGCACAGCCCGCCGAAATAGCGATACCATTCTTGCAGATAGCCAACCTGTGCGGCCATCTCAGAGATCAGCTTACCGTTGTCGCGGGTCTCAATCTCAGCCAGCTTTTGCGCGTCGCGGGCGATCAGATCGGCCAGCTTGACCATCAGCTTGCCACGCGCGGTGGCGGTTATGGTGCGCCATTCGCCTTTGAACGCAGCCTTGGCGGTTTGCACGGCAGCATCGACCTCGGCCGGGCCGTCCTTGGGGATCAGGGCCCAGGGTTTGCCGGTATAGGGATCAAAGCTCTCGAAGCTTTCGTTTGCTTCAGCAGCTTTGCCACCGACGATGTTCTTGAATTGGATCATGTTGGCCCTCAGCACGGGTGCAAGTCGAGATGCGCGCGGAAGCGGGTCTTGATGTAAGTCGCGTCGCGGGGCGGAAGCGAGCGCGGCAGGTTCTTCGCCTCGATCTTGAGAACGAACAGACGTGGCCCTTCGGCTGGTTGCGCGAGCGCGTTGCACAACCCGTCAACCTCTTCGATATTGGTCAGTCTGCCTGACTCAGCAAACCCTGTCGCCGCTGCGATCTTGGCGAAATCAATGCCCATGCCAGTGTGGCTGTCCTGCATCCCGGTTTCGCCAAAATGCTGGTTGTCGAGCACGATGATGTCGAGGTTCTTGGGCGAGGCCACAGAGATCGTTGCGAGCGCACCAAAAGCCATCAGCATCTCACCATCGCCCGTGATCACCATCACGCGCTTGTCCGGCTGCGCCTGCGCAAGGCCCAGACCCGTCAGCGCGGCACCACCCATGGCACCCCAAAGGTAGTAGTTATCGTCGGTGTCACCATAGGCATGCACATCGTAGCTGGGAGAGCCGAGGCCAGTGACTACCAGCGCGCCGCCGCGCGCATCCAGCAGTTTGGCGACAGCATCGCGGCGATTCATTGTGTCAGTCATCTGGCTTACCACTTTTTCTTGCCGAGCAGGCGTTGTCCGATCAGCACGGCAATTTGACCGTCGGCCTCATACGCCATGGTCGCGGCTTGTTCTGTAATCTCAACCAAATCGCGGCCCGTTTCGGCGCGCAGAACGGTCACGCCGATGGCCTCAAGTGAGGCCTGCGTGGCTTGGCCCATCGGCACTTGCCACGGGTTAAACTCATTCCATTCGCCGCGCATCGTCACAAGCATGAGAAGCGGGGTGCGCGTCTGGACGGGTAGCGACAGCATATTGATACAGTTTCCTACGCCTGAGGATTGCATAAGCACCACCGACCGCGTGCCACCCAACCAGCTTCCGGTCGCGATGGCGATGCCTTCTTCTTCGGTTGTCAGGACGTTCGTGGTGACATCCGGGTCATCGTTGAGCAGATTGATCAACGTCGTGTGGCCAGCGTCAGGCACGTAAGACATATGCCGTACATCGGCGGCCTTGAGGGTGTCAAAAAGTGCGGCTGGCCAATCAAGGCTCAGATCACGGGCGGCAGACATGTTCACGGGCTCGATCTCCAATTGCGCGTTGCCGGTACGATATCCAGACGCCAAGCAATACACATCCATTCTTTCGTTTTAACAGATATGCCGATATTATATATCTATGGAGTTCTCTCAATTACGCACAATCATCAACGTAGCCGAGCTTGGCAGCCTGTCCAAAGCCGCCGACCGTTTGCATATCGCCCAGCCCGCGCTCAGCCGACAGGTGCGCATGCTAGAGGAAGAACTCGGCGTGCGCCTTTTTGAACGTCACGGTCGCGGAATGGTGATTAGCGAAGCAGGGCAGGACGTCTTGCGGCATGCGTACCGCATACTGGCAGAGATGCAGGAAATTCGCGCGATCCAATCGGACGATCAAGCGTCCCTGAAAGGTAATGTATCATTGGGCATGCCGCCGACGGTCTCAGATATTCTGGCAGAACCTGTCGTATCTGCTTTTCGGGCCCGACATCCTGAGGCAACGATCCGCATTGTCAGCGCCTATTCCAGTTACATCCTAGATTGGCTTCACAAGGGTGAGATTGACGTAGCAATCCTGTTTGAAAGCACGTCTGCAAGGTCGCTGCGGTCTGAACCCCTTCTGGAAGAACAACTATTTCTGATCGGGCCACAGGGTGCGCTTGGCGATGAAGCAGTGGAGTTTGACACTTTAAGCGCCAAAACACTTCTCTTGCCCAGCATGGGGCATAGCCTGCGTTCCCTGCTGGAGGTTTGCGCAAAGGGCCACGGGTTCGCGTTGAATGTCTCCGTCGAGACGGACAGTTACTCAACGCTAAAGAATCTTGTGAAAGCCGGTCATGGCAACACGATCCTGCCATTGGCCCCAATCCATGAGGAGGTCTCGTCTGGTCAGTTATCATGCGCGCCGCTTATCAAACCGGTCCCGAAACGGCGGCTGATGATTTCTTTCCCGTCAGACCGCCCACCTACGCGCCTCGCGCGGTTTGCCTATGAGGTGTTGCAACGATCAACATACGACCTCGTGCAAACCGGGGTCTGGCCGGGTGAAATCGTGCGGTGAGCTATATCTCTTGGGCATATCTGATCTAAAAGTTGTGTCGTTGCGTTATGAAAGCCAGCCGCTTAGCAAGGCGGCTAAACAAGCGGAATTGCCAAACATGTTTGACCTATCGGAAAACCACGACGACATTCGCGATGGCGTGCGGGCACTGTGCGCGCAATTCCCTGCTGAATACCACCGCAACGTCGATGAAGAACGCGCCTACCCCGAGGCGTTTGTTGATGCACTGACCCAAGAGGGCTGGATGTCAGCCTTGATCCCCGAGGAATACGGCGGATCGGGTCTTGGCCTGACAGAGGCCAGCGTGATCATGGAAGAGATCAACCGCGCCGGTGGTAATTCCGGCGCGTGCCATGGCCAGATGTACAACATGAACACGCTTGTGCGGCATGGCTCGGAAGAACAGCGGCGCAAGTTTCTGCCCCTCATTGCCGAAGGCAAATTGCGGCTTCAGTCCATGGGCGTGACTGAGCCAACCACAGGCACTGACACGACCAAGATCAAAACAACCGCCGTGAAAAAAGGCGACCGCTACGTCATCAACGGCCAGAAAGTATGGATCAGCCGGGTCCAGCATTCCGACTATATGATCCTTCTGGCCCGCACCACGCCATTGGCGGACGTGAAGAAGAAGTCCGAGGGCCTGTCGATCTTTCTGGTTGATGTTAAAGAGGCGATGGCGTCGGGCATGAAGGTTCAACCGATCCCGAATATGGTTAACCACGAAACGAACGAGCTGTTCTTTGACAACCTTGAGATCCCCGAAGAGAACCTGATCGGCGAAGAGGGCAAGGGGTTCAAATACATCATGACCGGGCTGAACGCCGAGCGTGCCTTGATCGCAGCGGAATGCATCGGTGATGGCTACTGGTTCACCGACAAGGTCACAGCCTATGTTAGCGAGCGAAAGGTATTTGGTCGTCCCATTGGCCAAAACCAAGGTGTGCAATTCCCGATCGCTGAAGCCTTCATCGAAGTCGAGGCTGCCAATCTGATGCGCCACAAGGCTTGCGCCCTGTTCGATGCGGGCCAGCCTTGCGGGGCAGAGGCAAACATGGCCAAGCTGCTTGCCGCTAAAGCGTCTTGGGAAGCGGCCAACGCCTGCATCCAGTTCCACGGCGGATTTGGTTTTGCCAATGAATATGATGTGGAACGCAAGTTCCGCGAAACACGACTCTATCAAGTCGCCCCAATCTCAACCAACCTGATCCTGTCCTACGTGGCAGAGCATGTTTTGGGCATGCCACGGTCGTTCTGATGGGCGCGCTAGATGGGCTTCTGGTTGTGGCCATCGAACAGGCGGTGGCTGCACCCATGTGCACTGTTAGGCTCGCCGATGCGGGCGCGCGTGTGATCAAGGTCGAACGACCCGAAGGTGAGACCGCGCGGAACTATGATAGCGCCGTGCATGGAACCTCTGCCTATTTCGCTTGGCTGAACCGAGGCAAGGAAAGCGCGATTTTGAACCTTAAGGACACGAGCGATCTGGATCTGCTGCGCGCCATGCTGAGCAAGGCCGATGTCCTTGTTCAAAACCTCGCGCCTGGTGCATTGGATCGTATGGGACTGGGGGCCAGCGTGCTTGCGCAAGAGTTTCCGCAGCTCATTGCCGTGTCGATCCTTGGCTATGGTCAAGACACGGATTACGCGCAGATGAAGGCCTATGACATGCTGGTGCAGGCCGAGTGCGGGCTATGTGCCGTGACGGGGGCGCAGGACACCCCTTCCAAGGTCGGCGTGTCTATTGCGGATATCACGACCGGGATGAATGCCCATGCCGCCGTGCTTGAGGCGCTGATCCAGCGCGGCATCACCGGGCGTGGCCTGCATATCGAGATTGCAATGTTCGATGGTATGGCCGACTGCATGGCAGTGCCTATGTTGCATTATGAGCATGGCGACAAAGTCACCGGTCGTTTCGGGTTGTCCCATGCGTCTATCTATCCCTATCGGCCCTTAACCTGTGCCGATGGGACGGTCATCATTGCAGTACAAACCAATGCGGAATTCATGCGGCTCTGCACGACGGCTCTAGTCCACCCTGAATTGTCGCAGAGGGCTGAATTTGCCACTAACGCTGATCGTGTGGCGAACCGGCAGCTTTTGGATGCAGAACTTGAACCGATCTTCGCGGCAATGTCGGTTGATCAGGCGATTGCTGCGCTCACCTCCGCCGGGATCGCCTTTGGCCGCTACAGCGAGGTAAGTGATCTTTCGGACCACCCCGCGTTGCGCCGCGTTTCCGTGGCTTTACCCGGGGACGCCAAAGCGACTGTTCCCAGACCGCCAGGACGGGACAGTGATTTTACGGCGCGGCCGGTGCCAAGCCTCGGCGCGCATACCAAAAGCGTCCGGGAAGAATTTGGGACATGACCGCAGACGCGCCCTTTCGTGCATGGATCGGCAAGACCGATGTCGCGGTCGAAGATACAATTTCAACACGCCTCCTGAACGAATTCCGAGCAACGCTGGGGCCAGCAATGGCAGATGTCGTGACCGTCCCCCCCGGCCTGCATTGGTGCCTCGCACCGCCAACAGCGGCACCGGATCAACTCGGCGTCGATGGCCACCCTGCCAAAGGTGGCTTTCTCCCGCCCATTCCTTTGCCCCGGCGCATGTGGGCGGGTGGAGAAATCACTTTTCTAGGCGAATTTGCCCCCCATGAGTTGGTGACAAAAACCGCTGAAATCACGGATATCCAAAACAAGACCGGTAAATCTGGCTCGCTTTGCTTTGTTACGGTGCAGAATACGTATTCAACCGCATCCGGCCCGGTCATACGAGATACCCAAAACATCGTGTACCGCGAGGCTGCCACGGAAGTGCTGCCAGTGCCCGATCCCATCCCTCAGCCCAATGACTTTGACGTCCAAAGCCGCGTCGATGTCTCCGAAGTGACCCTGTTTCGCTATTCTGCGCTGACCTTTAACGCACATCGAATTCATTTTGATCAGGCCTACGCGCGCGAGGCTGAACTCTACCCCGACTTGGTCATTCACGGACCTTTGCAAGCCACGTACCTGTTGAATTTCGCAACACGGGTATCAGGTTTGCAGCCGCATAGGTTTTCCTACCGTGGTTTGAGCCCAGCAATAGGAGTACAGCGCCTTACACTTGGTGCCTGTACTGACGGTAAGACGTTGCACCTCAGCGTCCATGGAGCAAACGGGCACAAAACGATGCAGGCCATAGCACACTGGTAGTTGTCATGCGCGCCGCGATGTTTGTCCGATGCTGGTGGCCTCAGGACAACAAAACAAAACATAATTTTCCTGCTGTTTTGCCCTAAACCGCTGAAAACACTGAGCGCCAGATAAAGGTCGCTCTCCTCGCCAGATGGCAACATAACAAAATCCTGCACAGGCAGGAAAACCCTATGTTTCAATCATTTGGCGAGAACGGATGAAACAGGCAAAAGTGTTATCTTCTGAGGAACTGAAGCGCGTGATGGCCATCTGCGCAAGTATGCAGAATGGCAAGCGCAACAGGTTGATGCTCATGCTGTCCCATTACGCTGGTATGCGCGTGGGCGAGATCGCCTCGCTCAAATGGGCCGATGTGCTGGATCGTGACCTCAAGCCAAAAGCGATGTTCTACCTCAAGGCGGAGAACACAAAAGCCAAGGAAGCGCGCCAAGTGCATTTGAACGCTAAGCTGCAGAAGGAGCTTTCAACCTACTGGGCGCAACTGGATCGCTGGAAGGCACCTGATCGGCCTGTGATAGAGTCGCAAAAGGGTGGACACTTCACGCCCAACAGCATGGTCCAGGCCTTTGCCCGTGTGTTTGATGCCGCTGGAATTGAGGATGCGTCCTCACATAGTGGGCGGCGCTGGTTCATCACGCGCATGGCGCATGCCGGGATTTCGCCCAAAGTGATCATGGAGCTTGCTGGGCACAAACAACTGACCACTACGCAACGCTACATTGACGTGTCGGATGAGCAGAAGCGCAGCGCGGTGGAGGTGCTGTAGGTTTTCCGGGGAAAATTCTGCCAAATAATTTTCCCCGGAAAGTTCTCACGAGTTCTTTCTTACTTGGCCATGCTGGTTTTGGCCTCTGCTTTCAAGTCAGCCCAGCTGAAGCTTTCATTGACACCGCTATCCAAACCCCGTTGGATTGCATCGTCCAAAGCTGTCTGAACCGCCCCTGTTTTACCGGAGACTGTTGAGTTCGTATTTCAAGCTGCGATTTGGTTTGATTTCAAGGCTCGTTCGTATCTTTCCTCTGCTTCGATTGGTGTGATGTAGCCCAGTGGCTCAAGCAGGCGCTCTTTGT
>JBCDKE010000016.1:0-43096 GCA_038747015.1 Pseudomonadota bacterium | reverse complement strand
CCGGGGAAGGGCACCAATCACTTGAAAACTGATCATCTAAATTAGACGGACAGTCCGGTCAGCACGCGGCCTGCGTCAAAGAACCGGGCCGATAGTCGCGATCACATTGTTCCAGATGCGTCGGTGATACGGCCACCGAAGGACCTGTTCGAGCTCAACCGTATCTGATTTGGCGATATAGTCGGCTTGCCTGTCTCTGATCGCCGTTGTGACGTCGACATCGCGTAGCAGGATGTTGTTTTCGTAGTTCAAATCAAAGCTTCTTAGATCGAGGTTCGAAGACCCGACCAAGGACACTTCGTCATCGATAGTCAGCGTCTTTGCATGCAAGAGACCGCCCTTGAACTCGTATATCTTGCAACCTGCCAAGAGCAGCTTTCGGTAGTAGCTGTGGCTGGCTGCGGCGACGATCCAGCTATCGTTGACCTTTGGAAAGATCAGCGAAACATCTACACCGCGATAGGCGGCAGAACACAGGGCATCGAGAACTGTGGCGTCGGGTACGAAATACGGTGTGGAAAGCGTCAACCTGCTTTGTGCGCATCCGATCAGGCTGGAGAACAGTTGCGGCGTGGCACCCTTGCGCTCGGTGGGGCCGTCTCCGATCACCTGGGCTGGAAAGCCGCCGGGGATGGATGCGGCAGTGGGGGAAAACTCGTCGGGTCTAGTGCCGGTGGCCTGAACCCAGTCGCTGAGAAACAGCAGCTCGTTTTGCGCGACGATGGGGCCCTCAAAGCGCAGCATGATGTCGATCCATGGCGCGTATTTAGCTTTTACCAGAAATTCGGGGTCAGCGGAGTTCCTGCTGCCGCAATAGGTGATCTTGCCGTCAATGACGGTGATCTTGCGATGGTTCCTAAGGTCAATGCGGCTGGTGAGAAGCGTTCGGATCGGGCGATCGAGCGGCAGGGCCACCGCCAAATTGACCCCGGCGTCTTTCATGTCCTGCCAGAGCGCTGATTTGATCATTTGACGAGAGCCTAAGCCGTCAGCCATGGCTCGGCAGACTACACCTCTTTGCGCCGCTCGGATCAGAGCATTGGCCACATCTGTCCCGGTGCCGTCATCAAGCCAGATATAGTAAAGAACGTGGATATAAGCATTGGCGGCGTCGATATCTGCAATTAGGCGCGCGTTGGTTTCCGAGGCATCCGCCATGAGCTCTGCCCTGTTGCCTTCGACAAGATGAAACCCATTGATTGAGCCCGCATACCGGAAAGCTGCCCGATAGCCGGGATAAACCAGGCGATCCGTGTCGTCGGGCGTTCCCAAAAGGTGCGCTGCAGTAGACCGGATCTGTGCAAAAACCTGTTGGTGGCGTTCATTGGCTTTGTTGCCGAGGTCAATTTCTCCGAAGAGGAAGTAGGCGATTATGCCGAAATAAGGGATCACCATGACCACCACGAACCAGGCCAGCCGCGCCGGTGGCGAAAAATCGTCGCGCAGCAGAATTCTGGTTGTGAAAAGGAAAACAAGCGTCACGTGGAAGAAAATCAGGATCAACGTCATTGCGCACGACCCGTCACCGCGAAATCGATCACAACGGGTAGATGGTCCGAGGCACGGTTGGCGAGAGGAGAGCGATGGACATGGCTTGAAATGGCTTTCACTCCTCGGCTCAAAACGAATAGGTCGAGCGCGTAAATCGGTCGGGCTGTGTGAAAGCTGTGACCTGGGTTTTCAATGGCATCGGCGTCTCGAAATCGAAGGCGCTTTTTTCGCCACTCATTGAAATCGCCCGCCAGAAGAACTGGGTGCGGCCTGTTCTTCAGCACGTCGTTTAATACTTCCATCTGCTTTCTGCGCATCCCTGGAGTCAATCCGAGGTGCACCCCCACTATTTCGACATTCGGTTGAACGAAGTGAACAGCAACTGCACCCCTTGGATCAATCGAAGGCAGCGCAATCCGGGCTGCACGACGATCGGACAAGTGTTGTTTCGCAAAGACTGCGTTGCCGTGCCATCCTTGGCTTTGCGGGCGGATCGACAGGTCACAATTTGTCAGGCCCAGATCCAGTTCCAGTCGATCCAGCGGCAGCACGCCTTCTTTCGAACCGAAGCGTCTATCTGCCTCCTGTAAAACGACAATATCCGCGTCAATCTCTGCCAAGACATCAACGATACGGGCTGGATCCCGGCGCCAGTCAAGGCCTACCGCTTTGCGTATGTTGTAGCTGACGAGGCGCAACTACAAGCAGGCCCCGAGCGTATGAAAATCCGTTGTCGGCATGTTCGAAGTGTCCTCCACGTCGCGTGCTTTTGTCCGAGCATTTAGCCAGCAGTCTCTGGTCAGGTGTCAACAGCAGACAGACCGAAGGCTGTTTTGCCAAGTTGACCGAGCAACTGCACCTTGAGTTGCCAGCATTAGCCACGCACCTGATCCCGAAAAGTGGGTTAACCGTTCGACGAAACCGAAGAAGATCGAGTGTTGTCTGCGGCGATCGAACCGTAGTCGGTCGTCGCGGTTACAGACCCAAGAATACACGTTCCCATCTGCATGCATTGACGAGGGAAACGGGTATCGCGAGAGGAGGTAACCCAAAACACTGGTGAAGCAGCGCGCAGGAGTTCCTGGCCGCCATACGTTCAAGTCAGCGCAAAGCACGTCCTGCGAAGTTTCGCGATGCTCCGTGTCTCTAGAACTTCCAGGCGGCGCTGATGCTGTAGGTGTCACTTTCGAACCGGTTTTCGGACTCGATGTCAAAAATTGCTTTGCCAATAACGCTCACGGTCGTGTCGCCTACGGCAGTGTTGTAGACGAACGCTGGACCCGCGCCCCATCCAGAGCCCCGGAAACCGCCGTCGAGATCCTGTGCACTTAGCCCTCCAGCCAGTTGACCTTCGTCATCGGTCAGCTGCTCGTAGTAGTATCCGGCAAGGCCCAGGCCGAAGCTTTCCGAGAAATACTGTGCCGCAAGGAAATCGATATGAAATTCGGTACCTGTCTGGTAATCGGTATCGCCGTTTTCACCGTTAAAAAGGATACCTGCGGTCGCAGAAAATTCGCGGCCATTGTTCGGATTGAAATAGGTGTAGGACCCAGCAAGGTCGAAAGCCCAGTAATTGCGACCCAAGTTAATCGTCTCATCTGCGTCATACTTTCCCGTGGGAAGGACGAGTCCTGGAGCGAAAGTGAAATTCTCATAACCATTCGTCCAGTTAAGCATCAGAGGATTTAAATATACGTCTCCAAAGCCTGTCTGCGATCCGGTACCGAATAGTTCGCTGCCAACCTCCGGCACAGCAAGGGCCCCGCTTACATCCGCATAGACAATTGGTATCGTCGCCGCAAAACCGACCCTTGCCCCAAAAAGTTCAGAGTCTGTCAAATAGGCTATTTTCAAGAGGGCGATCCAAACACTTTGGTCAACCTCTGCAGCTACGCGCCCCCCTTGAGGCCGGGCTTCCGCCGTAGTGTCGAAGTACATCAGGTCTTTTCGGAAATAGACCCCGGCGGGCCCGAACACACCGGCCTGAAAATCGTTAAATGTACCCTGTCGATATGCGCTGCTACCACCTTCGCCCGCAAGCGCGACCGAACCGGAAAGTGTTGTGATTACTAATATGCCAAGCGCAAAATTGGATTTATTTGTTACGTTCTCAAAAAGGCTCATGCCGGCGTCCCGTTTTTAATTGTTGCTGCTTCTGTAATTCGAAGCGGCAATGTCATTTTGTAAGGTACAACTCCATGTCTCAAGAGTCACTAGCGGGTGCCGATCAGGTTTGGCATTAGCGTGTTCCAGGATTTCAATTGGTGCATTCCCACGCAATTGAACCCCAAAGACTACGTTATTGCAGGGTGTTCAGCGCGGCGCTGGGATCCGAAGAGGCCGTGTGTATTGAGGCGTCTTTTGTTCCGTGTAGAAATCTGGAACTTTCCTGTAACCGGACAGAATCCCGCAGCCCCTTTAGGATGCATATTGTGCTTTCTAAAGCGGATCTTCGGTGCACTTGGTTTTGGCATGGGACAGGCGCCGCGGTCAGTCCGATCACCACCGAGATGCTCTGGGGCGGCCACTTTGCTCGACGCGGGTGGCTTGGCCGGAGTGAATCTTACAAATCTGTATGTTTGAGGTCATGGCGGATTAAGGCTGCGGGCCCAAGTATCCCGAAATAGCCGAAAGGACATGAAATGAAATCGTTCAAGACCCGCCTTACCACGCTTATCGGTATCATCGGATTTGTGATCCTCGCACCGCTTGTGGCCTTCTTTGGTCTCGCGGTGCTGGGGTTCGTCTTTGGGGCCTCCCTGATTGCCGTCGGTACCTTCGCTGCAGTCGCCAAGGGTTCCGAAGACACTGTGGTCAGTCACGAGATCTGAGTGATCCCCGACCCGTTCTTTTGACTTCGAAATCAATTGGGATCGGCCAATGTCGCGCAAATTCCACATCCTTGCCGCAACTTTCTTGTTGGCACATCTCGCCTTGGTCGCCCCTTTTGTCCCGCTTGCGAACATTCTCCCGGCGGGCCTGGGAGCGTTGTCGATGAGCTCCATGGCGCTCTCGTTGATCCTGGCGGCCCGATGGCGGATCGTTGATCGCATTATGGGGGGACCGGACAAGTCCTACGGCGCACATCGTTGGCTAGGTTTCATTGCCCTTGGCGGTGCTTTTGGACATTGGGCCACGGCGGAGTCATTTGGATCAGGCGTGGTGCCGATGTTGGCAACCAGTGGCGAGAGCGCCGGGGGCTACGCCATGACCGGCCTGATCCTGTTGTCGCTTGCAGCAATGGTCAGGGCGATCCCGTATCATCTTTGGAAGGCTAGCCACATGTTGATGGGACCAGTTTTCCTGTTAGCGGCATATCACACGTTCTTTGTTGCCAGCCCACTCGCTATCGGCGTCGCACCTTGGCTTTTGATGGCTGTGGTCTCCGGTGTCGGTGTCGTGGCTTGGGCTCAAACGCTGCGACGCAAAGTCGAGCCATCACGATTGGTGACCGTCGAGGAGGCCAAGCCATTTGAGGGTGGTGTCGACGTGACCTTTCGAGCCGACAGGGCATTGCCGCCTTTTCGCCCGGGGCAATTTGCGACCCTCGCCCTCAACCAGGCTCGTGCAGAAGCACACCCTTTCACGATCGCGGGTGGGGATGAGAGCTCGCGCCGTTTTGTAATCCGCGCGGCAGGGGACTGGACGGATAGTTTTGTAAAGAGTGTGTCGAAAGGAGACGAGTTTCGACTTGGCCGTGGCGTCGGGCGGTTCTTGCCGCAGGTCCACGCAAAGCGAACCGAACAGCTTTGGGTCGCAGGGGGCGTTGGGATCACCCCATTCTTGGCCGCGCTAGAGCGGATGGAACCTGACAACAACGCGCGCGTAACCTTGATCTTCTGCATCAGGTCGCGAAAGTCAGCAGGGGCCCTGGCCGATGTGGAACACCACGCGGCGAGATTGCCGCAAGTTGACCTTTATGTTCTTAGCGATCGCGACGGAGATACGCGGATATCAGACGGTTTGCCCGAGGTCATGCGGGCTATGAGCGCCCAATCTCAGGTCTATCTTTGCGGCCCTGAAGGGTTGAAAACGGTGATTACAACTAATTGGAATGAGCTTGGTAAACGAGGCCGTATTCACAGTGAACGTTTTGACTTTAGAGGGGCCTATGGGTTGACGGATCTCATCTACGTTGGACGACCCGTTTTGGAGGCAACGAGAACTTGGCTGACCAATCGGAAGGACATGGCAAATGCGGCTTCTAGTGCTTGAAGATGATCCCAAGCTCGGCCCTTGGGTAGAGCAGGGACTGCGAGAGGCAGGACATGTCGTTGATCTGGTAACCGATGGTAAAGACGCACTCTTTGCTGCCATGGATCAAAACTATGATGTCTTAGTTCTGGATCGGATGGTGCCGGGCTTGGATGGGTTGTCAGTCTTGAGGGCGTTGCGTCAGGCAAAAATCACCGCTCCTGCAATTTTCCTCACCGCTTTGAGCCAGGTCGACGACCGGGTCGAAGGACTGCGCGCAGGAAGCGAGGACTATCTCGCCAAACCATTTGCCTTCAGCGAGCTGCTTGCCAGAGTCGAAGGTCTCGCACGACGACCTGGAACACCCGAAGAGACAGCTTCGGAGCTGACCGCCGGGGACATTACCATAGATTTGCACAAGCGCACGTGTATTCGACAAGGGCGCCTGGTCGACTTGAACCCGAAGGAGTTCCAGTTGTTGGAGGTTTTTCTTCGCTCGAAAGGTCGGGTGCAAACGCGAACTATGCTGCTCGAGAAGATCTGGGATATGAGCTTTGACCCCACCACAAGTGTCGTGGAAACGCACATAAGCCGCTTGCGTGGTAAGATCGAGAAGCCCTTTGGCGACACGGTGATCCGCAACATTCGCGGGTCTGGTTATGTCTTTGAACAAGTTTGACTCCTTGTTTCGCCTGTCGGCTATCCGGCAGGCTTTGGTTCTGTTGGCACTCTTTTCGGCGATTTCCGTCGTTGCCTGGGGTGGCACCTACTGGTTGGTCCAAAGAGAGATGAGACTTGCTGTCGATGGTAGGCTTACCGAACGTATGGTTGCCGCCATTGATGCACTTGCAGCCGGTGATCCATTGCCTCCGCCTGAGGACGGCGAGTCTGCCCGATTGACGGAGGATACCCAACGACTTGGGTTTTGGACTGACCCGGAACAGGGCGCTGAAACGCGCTATCTGCAGCAGCAAACGCCGCACGGCGTTATTTTGCTGGGTGAAAATACAGAGCGGCAAGAAGAACTACGCGATATTCTGGCAGCTGGCATGCAACTCAGCCTTGTTTGCAGTCTGTTCGCGACTGGCGTTGCGGCGCTGTCGATGGCGCGCCAGGCTCAAAGGCGATTGAACGTCATTACGAATGGGCTGGTTGATGTTGCCCAAGGGCGGCTGAACAAGCGCATCGAAATCTCCGGTAATGATGATCTGTCTTTGGTAGCAAGCCGCATAAACGCGACAACCGAGCGCCTGGAAAAGGCCATGACCGACATGCGCGTGCAATCGTCGAATATTGCCCATGACTTGCGTACGCCTTTGGCCCGCTTAAGGGCGGAGATCGAGTCAAATCTAACGTCACTTATCGAGAAGAACCGCAAAGTGACCGCGGAGGATTTGGACGATGCGCTGGCTCAGATTGATCGGATCACAGGAACCTTTGAAGCGTTGCTGCGATTGTCACGTATCGAAAGCGGATCCGGGCGTGCGGGCTTTGTAACCGTTGCGTTGGATGATCTGATTGAGCGGGTTAACGAGACCTTTAGCCCGGTTGTTGAGGCCGCGAACAACGTGCTTTTGGTTGAGTTGGTTGCGCCGGCACAGGTTCGGGGAGACCCTGATATGCTCGTACAGCTCGTGGCCAATCTGATCCAAAATTCGCTGCGATACGGCCCCGAAGGCCAGACGATTACACTTCGCTGCCACGGGACCATGCTGTCGGTTAGCGATGAGGGTGCAGGGATCCCTTTCGCCGATAGGGAGCGCGTGCTTCAGCCCCTCTTTCAAATGGAACCTGACCGCCAGGGCGATGGTTATGGTTTGGGGTTGTCACTTGTCCGCGCGATTGCAGAGCTTCACAACGCAGAATTTGCACTGGCCGACGGGCCCAATGGCCAAGGCCTCACTGCAAAAGTTCGATTTCCAAATGCGGTAGATTGTAAGTCTCCTGTAAGCGGTTTGTGAATTTTACCGACGACACCTCTGCCAATTCAGGCAGGAGTGCAGCACGTGATCGGTTCCACGAAAATTCACCTTCGTCATGTCGCATGGGTAGCGGCGTTCGCGGTCATTGTAGCCGCTGTTTTCTATCCAAGTGACATGGATGGTCACTACTCGGAGTCCAAGAACGGGGATGACAGCGCTCTGGTTGTCGGCGTTGAGACCTATGGAAGGCATCTCAACTCGATTATTCCTCTTGGTACGGCCATAGTTCTGAGGGACGTCAGGGGGCTGTGGCAAATTTCGGCCATTGTACTTTCAGGCACTGCCGCGACGCATATACCCAAGCGGCTTTTGAACGACGTCGAAGTTAACGGAAACCGGCTCGGCCAACGACCGAACGGGGGCGAACACAACATGCCCTCTGGGCATTCTGCGTTGGCCAGTGCCGGCGCTTACGTCGCGGTTCGACGTTACCTGAAATGGTTTGGTCTGATTGTTTGGCCAATTCTGTTTCTAACTATGTACGCGCGCTACATGCTGGATGCGCACACGGTATCCGCCACGATTGCGGGGGCAATCATCGGCGTGCTCATCGCGGATTTCTTTGCGCGACCCTGTTTCCGACTTCGTCGCCTTATGCATGCGCGCAAGAGCAGTTCTCGCACCAAGACCGGCCCCTTGGAGGGCGACGCAGCGCCAACATGAGCGCGTGGCCCAGCGAAATCGGATCTTTGACAGAATTGTAAGTCCCCTGACAGGCCACCGTGATTAGCGGGCAGCATGTCTAGTGAAAGAGATCCAAACCAAGGAGAGTTTTCATGGCACTTACTCGCTTAGCTACCCTTTCAGTTGCCCTCGGCGTGCTGGCCATCCCCGTATCGGCGCAGTCAAACGAAGGGACGCCCCTGACAATTGATCAAGCCATCGCAATTGCGTTGGAAGTTCAGCCCGGTACCGTTGCGGAAGCAGAGCCTGATCAATTTGAAGGGCGCCCCGTTATCGATATTGAGATCGTGAACGAGGCGGGTGAAGAGATCGAGTTCAAGGTTGATGTGCAGACAGGCGAAATCCTCAATCAATGGACAGATGATGATCTAACTGATGATCCTGGTGAAGTTGGCGCGCCGGTCATCGAAGATGCCACCTTCCTAATTCCTGGGCACGAAGGTGGAGGATGGGACAGCGCCGCGCGTGCCATTGGCGAAGCTCTGACCGGGGCTGGAATTATCGAAACGATCGGCTACGAGAATTTGGACGGTAACAATGGCGGGGCCGGTCTGGCGGCTATGCTGAGTGACGCCGCCGGTTCCCAAGACAGATTAATGGTTAATAGTACGCAGATTGTCATTCGGTCCCTGAATGGCACCTACGAAAACACGTACGCTGATTTAAGGCCCGTGGCCGCGCCCGTAGGGGACTTCATCGCTTTTATCGTTCATCCAGAAAGCGAGATCCAGTCAATGGATGATCTATGGAAGGAAAGCGTCAGTTCTGGCGCTGATTTTGCGCTGGGCGGCGGATCTGAGCCTGGGGGAATTGATCATCTTGTTTCCGCCATGGCGTTTAAGGCTGCTGGCGTGGATCCTTCGTTTCAGTATGTTCAATTTGAATCACCGGCTCCGGCATTCCAGGCCTTGGCCGCGGGAGACGTCGTGGCCATCGCGACTGATTTTAACCGCGCGCGCGAGTTGTCCGAGCAAAACATGGTGCGCATTGTTGGCGTGACAGCGGGTGAAAAAGAGGTTCTCCCAGGCGGGCTCATGAGCCTTCGGGATCAAGGCATTGATATGGACTTCGTCACATGGAGCGGGTTCTTCGCCTCACCGGGCATGGAGACAGCTCAAATTGCTGTCTTGGAAACGGCTTTCGAGGACCTTTACCAGAGCGCGGCTTGGGCTGATCTTATCGCCAAGAACAACTGGCACACGCTTGGCTACGACGAAGAAGCTTTTGATGATTTGCTGAACCGGCAGGACGCGGCGATCCGAGATATACTGCAATCGGTCCCAATGAATTGATCCCGATGTCTTGGGTCGTGTTGATGTGACCGGGGACAGAAAATCGAGCATCTGCAGGTTTCTTAGGGCTGGTCCACCGAATGGTGACTGGCCCTTTTTGCGCGCCTAATTCGTCTTTGTTGGGGACCCTCCGCCGTTTTCCAAGTATGGATACCCGTACTTTCAACGCTGCCCTAGCCACCCCTAACTTACCCAGGGGAAGGGGCCGGAGGTGAGCATGGATTGTGACATCCGAGGGTTGCGTATTTTGGGCACAGGACGCGTGCTGCCGGAGCAGCGGGTGACCTCCGAGGCACTGGATATTCGCCATGGACGAGAGAGTGGGTTCTTTGAAGGCGCCACTGGGGTCAGAGAACGCTATTTCTGCACCGAAGAGAGCCAAATAGACCTAGCGACCCGCGCCGCACAGATTGCGCTGGACGACGCGCAACTCAAGCCAGATGACATAGACCTTGTCATCAGCGCCGCCGCTGTTCCGTACCAATCCATCCCGGCCACCGCGCCTCTCATTCAACGTGCGTTAGGTATCCAGGAGGGAGCCGCCTTTGGAACTGACGTGAACGCTACGTGCCTGAGCTTTCCCGCGGCACTACAAATGGCGGACGCATTGCTCGGCGCAGGCACCTATAGTCGGGCTTTGATCGTCTCGGCCGAGCTCGCTTCACGTGGTTTGCCGTGGGAAGCAGCACCCGAGATTGCGGGGCTATTTGGCGACGGAGCCGGCGCGGCCGTTCTGGAGTATGCGCCAGGCGGGTCGCTACGAGGCGCGCACTTCGCAAGTTTTCCCGCGCTCTACGATGCCTGTTCACTAGCTTCGGGCGGGACGCGGTTCGATTTTGAGACTGATCGCCGGGCGTTTGAGGCGCACAGCCAGTTTCACATGGACGGCAAAGAGCTGTTTCGTGTGGCGGCAAAGCACTTCGGGCCCTTTGTCGAGGACTTGTTGGACATGGCAGGAACCGAGCGCGGTGAGATCAATCGCGTTATCGCGCATCAGGCAAGCCCCGGCGCGCTGGCTCACATGATCAAGCTCTGCGGGTTCACGCGTGACCAGGTCGTCGACATTGCTGCAGAGGTGGGAAACCAAGTCGCGGCCTCGATCCCTTTTACGTTGGATTATGCCCGCCGCGAAGGGCTGGTTGGGGCAGGCGACCGGATCGCTCTTTTGGGCACTTCGGCAGGGGTGTCCTTTGGCGGATTGGTGATGGACATATAGACCATGGCGGTACTGGTAACAGGAGCAAGCGGGTTTCTGGGTGGTGCGCTGGTAAAGCGCTTTGCGGGAGCCCATGATGTGCGCGCCACAGGGCGAAACGCTCAGCGATTATCGCGTCTAGAGCGTGCCAAGCACCTGCCGCTCGATCTGCGCAACCGCGAAGCTGTGCTTGGCGATGCGGGCTTCGACGGCGTTAAAACAATCATTCATTGTGCCGCGCTATCGTCGCCATGGGGCCCACGAGCCGGGTTCAAGGCAGCCAATGTTGAGGCCACGAACCACGTGATCGAATTGGCGCAAAAGCTTGCCGTTGATCACCTGATCTTTGTGTCGTCGCCGTCGGTTTATTTCCGATTTGAGGACCAGCTTTGCGTCGTCGAGGATCAGGCCCTACCGCCGCCAGTGAACGACTACGCTGCAACCAAGGCAGAGGCTGAAAGGCTTGTTAAGGCCAGCGGCGTTCCTTGGACGATCTTACGGCCTAGGGGACTATACGGTGCAGGTGACACAGCGCTGCTTCCGCGCGTTGTGCGGGCGGCCAAAGCGGGACCATTGCCGCTGTTTCGCGACGGTGTCGCGGCCACGGATATCACTCATATAGATGACGTGGTTGCTGCAGTGGAGACCATGATGGAGAACCCAGTGGCGGCACAGGGCCAAGCTTTCAACGTCTCAGGTGGAACGGCCTTGCCAATAAAAGACGTCGTTGAACGGGTCTGTGCGATCGAAGGGATCGACCTCAGTTGGCGTCGCGTGCCCGTTGGACTGGCATTGGCGCTCGTCCGCGCCGGGGAGGTCGTTGCCAGATTGAAGTCCGGGCAACCAGAACCACGCGTGACGGCGTATGGTCTAGGCATTTTTGCGTATTCGCAAACACTTGATCTTTCGAAGATTGCGGCGCGATTGGGCTGGCATCCGCAGGTCGGCTTTGAGGAGGGCCTTGCCCGAACTTATGGAGGTTCACAGTGACTGAGGCGCGCTTCTTCACTACGTCGATCCTGCGCAAACCAGCGCGGCTATTCCATAAGGGTGCTCCGCGGGAGGAGTTGCTGCCATTGCGAGTGAGGGTGGGATACTTTCATCACCCAACGCTCGGGCACACGCTGATTGATACGGGGTATTCGAAATTCAACATGCGGCCTGACGGTACGCTGCAAAAGCTCTATAAGCCGCTGCTCGGTCCGAGCGTTTTGAGCGACACGCCTTTGGCGGACGGTCTTGCACGCCTGAACATAGCGCTGAGTCAGATTGAAACCGTGATCCTCAGTCATTTGCATCCTGACCATATTGGCGGATTGCGCGAGCTTCCGCGCACTCGTGTCTTGGTTTCACGCGCGGCGTGGCAGGGCTATCGCAAAAAAACGGCGATTGGAAATGCGCTACAGGGAATATTCGCAGACCTGTTACCCACAAATGTCGAACCGAGATTGGCATTCTTTGAAGATTATCCCGAGGTTTCCCTGGGTGCCAAGCTTGGGCGCGGCTTTGACCTGACCGGAGATGGTGCCGTCGTTGTAGTGCCCTTGCCGGGGCATTCTATCGGCCACTTCGGTGTTTGCTTCCCGGCTTCGAATTTTGTCTACGCGGCTGACGCGCAATGGCTGTTGTCGAACCTTTTGGAGGGTTCTCTACCGGGCGTGCCGCTGTCACTTATCGTAGATGATCGCCGAGCCTCGCAGGCCAGCGTACAACGCTTGCGCAACTTTGTGGCAGCAGGCGGCGAGGTGATGCTGTGTCACGATCCAATGGTCGCGGATCGCGATGAGGATGGAGAGGTTGGATGAGCCTTGTTCAAGCTCTCAAGACCTACGCCCATGTCAGAACTGTGCCTTGGCGCTTTGCTGATCGGTCAGCGCTAACAGCCTGGCAAGAACGCCGTTTGCAGGCCTGGTTGGCACAAGACGTGCCGGGTGTTGCGGCCTTTGCGCGGCCTGTTTCGACACTGAGCGAACTGCCGGTCATGGAAAAGACCGATCTGATGGAGGATTTCAGCCGCTACAATAAAGCTGGGGTCACGAATGAGGCGGGCTGGGGGGCATTCGCTGGCGAAAAGCAGATCGGCGATCTGATCGTGGGGGCAAGCACGGGAACGAGCGGCAATCGTGGGCTATTCGTGATTTCCCAAAGAGAACGATTTGCCTGGCTTGGCGCAATTCTGGCCAAGTGTCTGCCCGACTTTTGGCGCATGCGGGACCGTGTGGCGATCCTGTTGCCTGTAAATACGCCGCTTTATGACAGTGCTAACCGAACACGCGCGTTGCGATTGCAGTTCTTTGATATCGGTGCGCCTTTTGCTGAGATCACAGCGCAACTCGAACGATTTGACCCCACAGTGATCGTCGCGCCGCCGCGCATTTTGCGCCGGTTGGCCGAGGCAGGTAGCGCGCTGAACCCACGCAAGATATTTGCCGGGTCAGAGACCCTCGATCCCGTAGATCGATCGCCAATCGAGGCGGGCTTTGGGCTGAGATTGGGCCAGATTTACATGGCAACCGAGGGCCTTTTGGCAACGACATGTGACCATGGTTCCCTGCACCTCGCCGAAGACTGCATGCACTTTGAACTCGAGCCCAAATCCGGCGGTTTGGTGACGCCCATTATCAGCGACTTCAATCGTCGGACACAGATCATGGCGCGGTATCGGATGAACGATTTGCTACGGCTTTCTGACGAGCCATGCATCTGTGGGTCCCCCCTGCGCCGCGTAGCGGAAGTGGTGGGCCGTCAGGATGACGTGTTCGAGCTGGGCGGCATCGAGGTTACGCCAGATGTGTTGCGCAATGCCGTCGTTGATGCGGACCGGGCCATTAGTGATTTTGCGCTCGCGCAGGTGAGCGCGCGCACGGTGGAGTTGGGCTTGGCAGAGACTTTGGCTGCTTCAGCACGCGAGGCAGCACGGGCTGCCGTTCTTGATGCGATCCAACGAAAGGGTGCTTGCGCTGATGTGCGCCTGACACCGCTGGCGGATCATCGACCAGGGAAGTTGCGGCGCGTGCGACGCGACTGGAAGGGTTAGGCCATGGGTTTCTTTGAGAACCTGAACTTTTCCTCGTCCAACGAAGACGGTAGCTCGGAACTGCGGGCGCTTGAAGGCGCGCGCAAAATGCTCTGTATCACTGGATCAGGAACCCGTCCGCTTGATCTGTTGATGTCGGATGCTGAAGAAGTCATCGCATTCGACGTAAATCCCGCACAAAACGCCCTACTGGCGCTCAAGATCGCTGGGATTGAGGCGCTCGATCACGCGGATTTCTTGGCGCTGACGGGGGTGACAGAAGGCAATCGCCTGGCGCTGTATGATCAAGTGCGTGGGGCACTTGATCCCGGCATGCGAGTCTATTGGGATGACAAACGTGCCCTGATTGACCGCGGAACCTGGTACGCAGGGAAATGGGAAAGGATCCTTGGCTGGAACGCTTGGGCGCTGAAACTAGGATACGGTCGTGCGGTCAAAGAACTGATGGAAGCACCAAATGTAACCGCGCAAGCAGATGTTTGGCAGGCACGGTTTAGCGGATCGGCGTTGCGCCGTATCCTAGAATTCACAAGTCGCCGATGGGTTTGGAAGTACATCCTGCGCGAACCAGGCGGTGGGTTTCTGCCCGACCGCAAGGAAGTCGGGCGTCGTCTCGAGCGCGATTTCGAGAACGCGGCTCGGAGTTTTCTTTTTCGAGAGAGCGATTTTGCCTCGTTGATCTTGCGAGGGCATCACGATTTGGGCGCGTTGCCAATTCATCTGAAGCCACAAAACTATGCGCGCCTGAAGAACAGAGTGGGAAGGATCAGAATCGTTCGAGGGGAGCTGGCACACATGAGCGCAGCGGATGTTGCGGGTGTGGATGGCTTTTCACTGTCGGATTTTGGCTCGTATTGCGGGGGCGACGTCTATGCCGCCTGCTGGCGCGGGATCATGGCGGCTGCGGCGCCAGACGCGCGTTTCTGCGAGCGCATTTTTATGCATGACATCGCGTTGCCATTTGACGAACTGCATGTGGATGACGCGCTTTCCGCCCTGTTGAGCCGTGAAGATAAGGCGATCATCTACCAGATCCGAGCAGGCAGGATCCGGTGAGCGACGCCCTTAGCGAGGTCGCAGCCGGCTACGTGGACGAATTTCGAAAACACGGTGCGCCGCATTTTATTTCGAATTTGGAGACGCGGGTGGCGCTCCGTCATTGGGGCGACTTTGCTATGCCAGTGACAATCAATGATGGCTGGGCGGGGCAGACTTTTTTGTGCTCGCCGCGGATAGGCATGATTGAATTTCCCAAAGAGGAGCTCGTCCAGTTTCCGAACGTGGCCATGCGGCTACCGCTGCGGGCTTTGGTCACCGCAATGGGCATCGCTACCCGCCCCGCTCAGCTCGAGAAGATCGTCCATCTCAACAATTGGCTGCTGTCGACCAATCTGCCCCGATCCTTTGATCCCGGCCTGGCAGCGCAACAAACCCAGGACTTTGTTGCGGAGTTCCCGGAACACATATTGGCTATGCGGTCGCTTAACTGGCGGCATTCAGCTCCATTGATGGAAGGGCTGGTGCAGGCGGGTTGGATTCTGCTGCCGGCGCGTCAGGTTTTTGTCCTAGACGACGTGCGACGGCAGAGCTTTGCAACTTCCGACGGTAAAAAGGATGCAAGGCTCTGGGATCGGAGCGGTTATGAATATGAATTGTCAGGTGACGTCGAACCTCAAGTAGCGGATCAGATCTCGTTGCTTCACGGCGATCTCTATCGCGGCAAATACTCTCAGCTGAATCCGGCCTATACTGGCGCGTTCGTACGCATGACGCATCGACTGGGCTTGCTTCGCTACCATGTTTTTCGCGACGGGGCAGGGATGGTGCGCGCCGCTGGCGGGGTCCACTCCTCCGGTTCCCATTGCGCCATGCCGATCCTGGGCTACGACCTTGGGGCCCGTCGTGAGGAGGGGCTTTATCGTTTGGTATGCCATGGGGCGAGCCGATACGCTGCCGCCCATGGTCTGGCCTACAATAAATCGTCCGGTGTCGGCGCGTTTAAACGCAATCGTGGTGCCACTGCGGAGATGGAATACACGGCGTTCTACATTGATCACCTGCCTCGGCGTCGGCGGAGACCGTTCGTGAGCTTGAGCCGGGTGGCACGGCGCATAGCGGTGCCACTGCTTGAAAAACATGGCTTGTAGCCGCTTGATTCGGTTGCTTTGGGCGGAGTCGCTTCCCCAATGTGGTAAAATCAGGGCGATTGTCCCAGCTCGCGAGACGACGTTACGTAAAAGACGCGCCACATTTGCGCCTTGTTCTTAGGCGATCCGCCCGTGCCTTAATCGTTTCGCTTTCCATGACAGTTTTGTCGCGCAAACCTAACTTTCAGACAGGTCCCCTTTGGAGATGGATGAAATTTGCCGCGAAGGAGGCTCAATTGCGGCCACATTATGGCGAGATTGAGTCTCAAGGGGGGCTTGGCTGGAACAATCAGCACCCAAAAACATGGTTAAAATGTGCCCAAGGACGGCGATTGCGGGGCGGGCGAGCGCATTTATGACATATTTTCTTCTTTGTTGAACGAATTGCGCAAGCTAACACTTAGGTGCCCAACTGGGGGGTGAAAATTTGCTGGCCATGGGGGCGGTCGCACACGGATCATAGCGCTGATGTTTGCTATGATGTGAGGTGAGTGCCGCTGACGCGCCGCGTCTTAGGTTCGATGTTGAACTGACGAAGATCGGTTCATGCACCTTTGCATCATTCATCTACCAGCTGATCCGAGGTGGGACCGTGTATTGGTCATCATCATTCGAGGTTCGGGCGGGAGAGAACGAGTGTGTGAGTTTGTTGTGTGCGACGTCCAGTACGTCATCGAACAGCGGAGGGACCGGCGGTTTGCCAGTTCATCTGCGTCGGTGCTGCTGAATGATGTTGTTGTGTGTGTAGATGAGTGAGCTCTTCTTGGGTGGGGAAGCCCAAATCGAAGAGTTTGAAAATGGTGTGATGGCGAAAACGCAATATCATATTGATTTCAATAGGGTAGATGCGGACGGCGCTTTCGAGGGTGAACTTGCGGCCAGCGGCGTATCGGTTGGTAAGTTCGCGTGCATTGGCAAACCCAATGGTGACGCGGACGGCGACTTTGACAACGCCGCTGGCTGTAGGCGGGATCCGGGTGATTTAACTCTGAGCGACTTTGGGATTATGCCTGAACAAGCGCAAACGGAACCCAAGGAAAGTGGCCGTTACGAAGGTAGCTTGATCATCGCGTTTGATCGCGCCGCACATGTTCACGAAGTATCAATTCGCGACGTCAGCAACCGTGGCTGGATAAAGCTCTTTGACGATAAAGGCGCCGCCATCGGGTCGCTCGTTACTCCGAGTTCAGCATCAACCGAGGTAGTTACGCTTCCGGTCAACGTGAGTGGTGTCATGTCCATGATTGTCGGCATGAACGATGGTGGCGCTATCGCGAGCATGAAGTATGAAATGGATCGCGGTGCCGAACAGGCTGACGCGGACGATGCGAAAAAATTTGCCCCAATCAATGAAGGGCGTTTGATCGGCCACCCCAGCAAGCTGGATTTCGCAAACTCCAATGCGGAACTTGGGCAAGTCAGCTCGTTAGTCGGAGCATCGGACGACGGTGCGATCGAAAAGATCGTCGTATGCTTTACCCCCGGAACTGCCATTGCCACGCCACGCGGTGAGGTCGCAGTTGAGGATCTTCGCGAAGGCGACCGGGTGGTGACGCGAGACAATGGAATCCAAGAGATTCGTTGGACTGGCCAAAGGCTTGTGAGCCCTGCTGAAATCGCCCGATCGGATGACGTGCGGCCCATTTTGATCAGGGCTGAAGCCTTGGGCCCCAATATGCCTGAGAAGGACATGATTGTGTCGCCTCAGCATCGTGTGCTCATGGCGAACGAGAGGATCCAACACTACTTCGAGGAAAACGAAGTCCTTGTCGCTGCCCGGCACCTTGTGGGACTTCCGGGCATCTCGTGGATGGGCGACGTGCGCACGTCTTACATCCATTTTATGTGCGATGCCCACGAGGTCGTGTTGTCGAACGGAGCATGGACAGAGACGTTTCAGCCCAACGACTTGACGTTGAATGGTGTCGATTCCCGTCCAAGAGAAGAGATCATCAAGCTTTTTCCTAGCCTAACGACCAGCGACGGGTTGGCGAATAGCAAAGCAGCACGCAAGTCGCTGAGGCGGGGGGAGGTAGCGCTGATCGCAGGCGGCATTGCTGGATGAAGAATACCCGGTCCCGCGGGTTCTAGCGGGGAGGGTATAGGTTTTAACGAGTGGGCCCATGTGTTCGGGCTTTTTGGGTGAGTGGTAACGAGTGAGGGGTATTTGGGGGTGCCCCAAGTAGCGGCGGTTCGGTGATTTGTTAACCAGTGATTTGCTGCCGCGCGGTGTCCAGTCAGAGGTCGGTTTGCCGGCTCTGGCGCGGACACCGCAAACTCAAAGCCCGGGGGAGCGTTCGTTGGGGGACTGGCGCTCTTTCCGGGCTTTGATGCTTGCTGGCTAGGGAATCGCCCTTGCCGGCCGGTAAGGCGAGACAGGCCTTTTGGATGGCGAAACCCACTAGTGTGACCCTACGTCACTGACGGTGTCTGCTAAGTGCTTTTCGGCGAAGGATGCGGAAACTCTAAATGATGGAAATTAAATGCATTTTTTCAGTATTTTGGGTGATGAACCCGTTTGAGCGAACAGTTTTGCCGCAATCGGACTTCGAAATCAGCGCGATTTCGCCCTTCTGTTCTCAAATTTTAAACACAGATAGGCGACATTCTGCTAGGGCATCTTGGGCAGTGTGATGTTAAAGCGAACGACGGGCTTGGCCCGTTTAAGTATGGGTTATCGAGTGACTGTGAGCACCAATATGACTGCTGTGCGGATACTTCCGGTCCTTGGTAAAGGGCGTAGCAGGGCCTTTGCGCACGGTGGGGAGTGCAACTGATGCCATTTTCCGTGCGTCTTTTCTCAAAATGGTTCGTCAAAGAACCGGACGTCGGACAAGCGGTATCTCAGGGTGCCATTATGCATTCTTCCGTTAGGAGCGATGCTCGCTGGGTTGAAGACGAGCAGGGTTTGTCCGAATTGCCTTCGCAGGATGCGCCACGACACTCGGCGCAGGTCTTGCCGGCCGCGCCAAAAGCGGCCGAAGTTGCCGGAGCTGAAGACAATAAAGCGGACGAAGCCGCTTGCGCGCCTTCGGACCCCGAAGAAACCAACCAGAGCGCAGCGGCGAACGCAGAAGCCGACCGATCAGATGCATTTGGGTCAGCGCCTGTCGGTGGTCGAGTTGTTTTCAACACCGCTCCGTCTGCTGATGGTTCCGGATTTGATGCCACGGTAGAGTATTTCGGTCAAAACGGGACACTCGCTAAGACGCTGAACTTTTCGGGGATCGAGACCGTCGCGCACTGCTTTACGCCTGGAACCAATATCAAGGTGCTGGGCGGGGAACGCCCCGTGGAAGACTTGCGCGTTGGTCTAAAGGTGTTAACCCGCGACAACGGTTTCCAGACCATTCGCTGGATAGGCGAACGCGAATTGAGTCGGGAAGAGCTGGCTCAGTTCCCCAATCTCGCCCCCATTGAAATCGAGGCCGGTGCATTGGGCAATGGGCGTCCGGAACGAACTATGCGCGTTTCCCCGCATCACCGTATGCTGATTGATGGTCCTGGTGCGCAAATGTATTTCGGCACCGAAGAGGTGCTCGTCGCCGCGGCACACTTGACCTGCCTACCTGGCGTGCGCCGAGTCCAGCCGGAGACTGTGACCTACATCCACATTCTTTTTGATCGCCATGAGATCATCTTGGCGGATGGGGCTTGGTCAGAGAGTTTTCAGCCGAGGGATATGTCTTTGGCAGGGCTCGACGACGACACACGTGCTGAAGTTTTTGCGCTTTTTCCAGAGCTTCAGGACATCGGCGAAGCTGCACGACTCTTCCCTGCTGCGCGCCAGATGGTACGCGGACGAGAGGCGGCGCTTCTTTTCCCTTAGACCATTTAGGTCTGATGCTCAGGCCACGCCGGCGGCGTGACGGTTCATGGATTGCCGTGGCGCGATTTCTAGCTCACGGGCCCGCGCATTCGCTGACCATCAGAGTCAAAGAGCGGGGCTGAGATAACTTTGGCCGCGCGTTCCACGCCAAGAATTTCGATTTTTACCTCCGTGCCATCTTTTGCCAACTCCAATGGCAAAAAGCCCTGAGCAATGCTCTTTTGAGCAAAATGAGAATAGCCGCCCGACGTGCAGAAGCCGACAACGTCGCCGTCGTAATATATCGGCTCGTACGCCACCACGTCTGCTTCGCTGGCATCAACCTCAAAGGCGCATAGCCTGCGCGTTGGGCGGTCTTCCTCAGCTGCAGCCTTGCCGATAAAGTCGCGTTTCCAGTCGATGAAGCGGTCGAGGCCGGTTTCGCGCGCTGTGTAGTCTGGCGAAAACTCGGACATCCACGAGCCAAAGAACTTGTCGAGCCTGAGCGACATCATCGCGCGCATCCCGAACGGCGCGATGTCGAATTCCTGACCCGCGTTCCAGAGGACCGACCAGAGGTGACGTTGTTCGGTGGCCTCGCAATAAATCTCGAACCCCAAATCACCAGTGTAGCTGACGCGTTGGACGGTGCAGTCGACCATGCCAATCGTCAGGCGGCGGACGTCAAGGAAGCGCATGGTTGAGATGTCGTTGCGCGTGACCTTTTGCAGTAGCTTGCCCGCGTTGGGGCCCGCGATCTGAAATCCTGTGCGGCTATCCGAGATATTGTCGACACGCGCGCCCTCCATGGCGTTCTGTTCGAACCAGCGCATGTGGATATCTTGCGCGCCATAGCTGGCGGTGAGCTGGTAGTCGTTTTGCCCTAGGCACGAGATCGTGAAATCGCCGATGAGCTTACCCTTGTGCGAGAGCATGGGCGTCAGTGACAGACGGCCGGGGGCAGGGATCCGACCTGCCATGACCCGTTCGAGCCATGCGCGGGCGTTGGGTCCCGTCACGCGGTATTTGCCAAAATTGTGCGTCTCGTTGATGCCAATGCTGTTGCGCACGGCCATGACTTCACGGCCCGTGGCCTCGAAGGCGTTGGACCGGCGAAAGCTGGGTTCCTCGTAGCGTGGCTCGCCCTCTGCGGCGAAGTAATTCGGCACTTCGAGACCGAACTGCTGCCCCCAGACAGCGCCCATTTGATCGAAGGTGTCATACATCGGAGTCTGGCGGAGCGGGCGCCCGGCGGGGAGTTCCTCGTTTGGATAAGAGATCGAAAAGCGGCGTTGGTAGTTTTCGACCACCTTAGGCAGTGTATAGCCCGGCGAAAGCCAGCGCGGGAAACGGGCCACATCCATGGCGGTCACGTCGCGTTCGGCCTCTCCCTCGATCATCCACTGCGCCAGTGAGAGGCCCACACCGCCGCCCTGGGAAAATCCCGCCATGACGCCGCAGGCGGACCAGTAGTTCCTGAGACCGGGCACGGGGCCGACGAGGGGGTTGCCGTCCGGTGCGAACGTAAACGGCCCGTGGATTACGGATTTCACGCCGGCCGTTTCGAGCACGGGGAAGCGTTTGTAGGCGAATGCGATGGAGTCTTCGATCTTGTCGAAATTGTCCGGCAAGAGCTCGTGCCCGAAATCCCATGGTGTGCCATCCACGGCCCAGGGTTTGGCGCGCTGTTCATAGAACCCGATGCAGAGGCCACGGCCTTCCTGACGGAGGTAGCTTTCACCTGCTGGGTCCATGACATGGGGGTGTTCTTCGCCGCGCTCGTAGATTTCGGCGATGTCGTCGGTGACGAGATACTGGTGCTCCATCGGGTGGAGCGGCAATTCGATGCCGGCCATGTGCCCGACCTCGCGCGCCCAGAGGCCTGCGGCATTCACCAAATGCTCGGCGATAATGGTGCCTTTGTCCGTGACGATCTCCCACCCTTCGGGATGCGGGTTAGTCTCGCGGACCATGGTGTGGGTGCGGATCGTGGCCCCGCCCATGCGCGCGGCCTTGGCATAGGCATGCGTCGTACCGGAAGGGTCGAGGTGACCGTCGAGCGGGTCGTAGAGTGCGCCGAGGATGCCATCGGTATTGGTCACCGGCGCGATCTTGGCGATCTCTTCCGGGCCGACGATCTCGGTTTCCAGCCCCATGTAACGATGCTTGGCGCGCTCGGCCTTTAGCATGTCGAACCGTTCGGGTGTTTCAGCGAGCGTGACGCCACCCACGTGGTGGAGACCGCAGGACATGCCGGTCAATTCCTCAAGCTCGCGATAGAGCCGGATCGTATAGCCTTGGAGGGCAGCCATGTTGGTGTCGCCGTTCAGCGTGTGAAAGCCGCCAGCCGCGTGCCAGGTGGAACCGCTGGTAAGCTCTGAACGTTCGAGGAGAAGCACATCAGACCAGCCGAGCTTGGTCAGGTGATAGGCCACAGATACGCCGACGACGCCGCCGCCAATGATGACTACGCGATGTGTTTCCATGGGTGCCTCCGCTGCCGTCTTTCACGCGCAGCTAAAGGATTCTCGGGGGCAGAGGTACAGTGATTTGCGGCGAAAAGTGTCGTTCACGGGCCATTGCGCGCGTTCCTGCGAGACTAGTCGATGCGGCCTTGGGCCTTGAGCCTCGCGCGTAACTCGTCGGCAGTGGGATGGCCGGCCTCAAGCGCAAAGATGAAGGCGTGGGTGAGGAAGAACATCTCCTCATCCGTGTCATCGGTTTGGTTTGCGGCTGTGGTGTAAAGCTCCACCATCTTCTGCCCGTCGCCTGCTACATGGGCGGCGAGCAGTTCTTCGTGCAATTCCGATGGCGTCATCTAGAGCTATTCAGCCGCTTGGAGCCGTCCGGCCACCCAGTCGTGGAAGCAGTGTGTCGGCCCATCCATGGCCGGCGAGAAACGTCCCCCGTCGAAATGCGGGGCGGCGCGACCGCGCTGCATGCCCTCTACGACAAAGATGTCTTCTTTGAACACCTCTTTCCACATGACGGCATTCTTCTGGCGGTTCGCTTCCTTGGTGTCCTCGGACGCGTAGTAGAGATGGATATGCTCGCGCGTTTCATTGTGGGCGACCGGTTCCAGCACGATGGCAAAGGCATGGTCACGTTGTGCGCCCAAGAGCACGTTGGGATAGACCGCGATATATTCCGCACCCGTGTTCCACTTGTCTGAGAGGCCATCGAAATCGGGGAAGGCGGCTTTGCCTTCATCCTCGAACTGGCGGTAAACGAGCGTGCCTTGGCCGGAGTAAAGGCCCCGTTCGTTGATATTGTAGTGGTCTTCCAACCGGGAATAGCTGTTCAGGCCCGGATGGACCCAGGGCAGGTGGTAGCTTTCGCAATAGTTCTCAACTGCGAGCTTCCAGTTTGTCCGCACTTCCAGGATGAACTTGCTCTCGGGTCCGCCGTGATAGTGGGGTTGGTCGAATTCGGACCAGCGTTGGATCAGGTCTGCGTGGACTTCTTCAAACTCCGGCGCGTCGCCCGAGATGTTCACAAAGACCACGTCACGCCAGATATGGCTGCGCACCTCGATGAGGCCGAGCGTCGAGGGTTCGATCCCTTCATGAGTGTTATGACCCGGGCCGCCCACATGGGGCGTTGAGACCAGCGCGCCTTTGGTGTTGTAGCACCAGGAATGATAGGGGCAGCGGATCGCACCGCGGATCCGGGTCGGTTCGCTGACTAGGATCATGCCGCGGTGGCGGCAGATGTTCTGGAAGACGCGCACGACGCCCTCTTTGTCCCGCAGAAGAAGCAGGGGGATGCCCAGAAACTCGATTGGTTTCGCGTCACCCTTGCCGGGGACGTCGGCCCCAACAGCGAGGCCGGCCCATGTGTCGAGCAGCACTGATTTGGATTCGGCGGCAAAGACATCGGGGTCGGTATAATGGGCGTTGGGCAGACCGTTGGCCTGTTCAATCGGACGGCGGACGGCGTCGAGGGCCGAAGGTTCGAGGTCGCGGGCCATGGCTAGCTCCTTGGCGGGTTGGTGACATCGAATCTACGTTGATCGCGTTGGTCTATCCCCCCCAACCGCGACCCGCGATGTCGCTGTGAGAAAAGTGAAACCAGCGGGCAGGCACAGCTATCTGAGCGGCAAAATGCGCGAAAGTGGGCTGTGAATCAGCGGGGAATTGCGGGGCAAAATCTCGCTCAGGCGCGTCGGCGGGAAGTGGAGCGTCCCGGCGCAACTTCTGGGCGGGGCGGCGCGCGTTTTGCAGTTCTTGGTTCGGTAGGGATGCGTGTCAGCGATTGGCATCACAGGGTTCGGCCATCGGGGTCACCCATGAAACCACCGACCCCGTCCAACCGAAAGGACCTCAAATGACACGTATCTCCCTGATCGCCGTTGCAACGGTTTTGGCTGCACCGGCATTCGCATTGGCTATTGATGCAGAGACAGACACCAACGCCGATGGGTTCCTGAGCTTTGACGAGATTCAGGTCGCCATGCCTGAGATCACCGAGGAGCTCTTTATCGTGATGGACGTCACCGAAGACGGCTTGATCGACACGGACGAACTCGCTGCCGCCGAAGCGGCCGCGATCCTGCCGGTGACAGACGGCTGATTGGGCTAGTTCGCCGCCCCGCCACGCGCGAGGGCGGCGACACCCGTACGCGCGATTTCTTCGAGGCCTAGGGGGCGCATGAGATCGGCGAAGGCGTCGATTTTTTCAGGCGCACCAGTTACTTCGAAGACGAAGCTCTCAAGCGTTGAGTCCACCACCGAGGCGCGGAAGATATCTGCAAGGCGCAGGGCCTCCACTCGCTTTTCGCCTTGGCCAGACACCTTGAAAAGCGCCAGCTCACGCTCAACCGCAGGACCTTCGGTGGTGAGATCATGGACCTCGTGCACCGCCACGATGCGGCCCAGCTGGGCGATAATCTGAGCGATGATTTGCGGCGTGCCCGCCGTAACCACGGTGATGCGCGACAGGTGACCGGTATGGTCCACCTCGGCCACGGTGAGACTCTCGATGTTGTAGCCTCGGCCCGAGAAGAGGCCGATGACGCGGGCCAACACGCCGGGTTCGTTTTCGACGATCACGGCGAGGGTGTGCTTCTCTTCCACGTCCGAAAAGGTGGGCCGAAGGTTGTAGGCGGAATGGCTATTGGAGCCTTTTTTGATTTTGAGCGGTGACATGTCTTACCTTTCGCGTGCCTTAAACCAGCACGCTGCCTTTCGCATCGATCGCGCCTTCGGTGGACGCTTCGCCCAGAAGCATCTCGTTATGCGCCTTGCCTGACGGGATCATCGGGAAGCAGTTCTCGTGCTTTTCCACCAAGCAGTCAAAGATCACCGGGCCGTCATAGTTCAGCATTTCCATGATCGCATCGTCCAGATCGGCGGGATCAGAGCAAATGATGCCCTTGGCGCCAAACGCTTCGGCCAGTTTGACAAAGTCGGGCAGGGCCTCGGACCAGGAATGCGAGAAGCGGCCGCCATGGAGCAGGTCCTGCCATTGGCGCACCATGCCCAGGCGTTCGTTGTTCAGGATGAACTGTTTGACGGGCAGGCGGTACTGCACTGCCGTACCCATTTCCTGCATGTTCATCAGCCACGATGCTTCGCCAGCCACGTTAATCACCAGCGCGTCCGGGTGGGCCATCTGCACGCCGATGGACGCCGGGAAACCGTAGCCCATGGTGCCCAAACCGCCGGAGGTCATCCACTGGTTTGGTTCTTCAAAGCCCAGGTACTGGGCGGCCCACATCTGGTGTTGGCCCACTTCAGTGCTGATGTAGCGGTCTTTACGATCCTTGGTCAGCGCCTCCAGACGTTCCAGCGCATATTGCGGTTTGATCGTCTTCTTAGAGGCCGTGTAGTCGAGGCAGCGCACCTCGCGCCACGTTTCGATCTTAGTCCACCATTTCTTAACAGCGGCTGCGCTCGTCTTGCGTCCGCGCGCCTTCCATACTTTCAAAACGTCTTCGAGCACGTGAGCCACGTCGCCCAAGATCGGGATGTCGACTTTGATCACCTTGTTGATGGACGAGGCGTCGATGTCGATGTGCGCCTTCTTGGACTTCGGCGAGAACGCGTCGATACGACCTGTGATCCGGTCGTCGAAGCGTGCGCCGATGTTGATCATGAGATCGCAGTCATGCATCGCCAGATTGGCCTCGTAGAGGCCGTGCATGCCCAGCATCCCGAGCCATTTGTCGCCCGACGCAGGATAGCAGCCCAGCCCCATCAGCGTGGAAGTGATGGGGAAGCCCGTCGCTTCGACCAACTCGCGCAACAGCTGCGAGGCCGCAGGGCCCGAGTTGATCACGCCGCCACCAGTGTAAAAGATCGGGCGCTCGGCCTTTTCGATGGCCGCAACCAGATCGTTGATGCCTTCGATGTCACCTTTGACCTGGGGATTGTAATGCGACTGCACCTTTTGCGGTGGCGTGTAGGTGCCATTGGCAAACTGCACGTCTTTGGGGATGTCGATCAGCACCGGGCCAGGGCGGCCAGACGTCGCGACATGGAACGCTTCGTGCATGACTTTTGGCAATGTGTCGGTTTCTTTCACGAGCCAGTTATGCTTGGTGCAGGGGCGCGTGATGCCAACGGTGTCGGCTTCTTGGAACGCGTCCGATCCAATCATAAAGGTCGGGACCTGACCGGTCAAAACCACGATCGGGATCGAGTCCATCAATGCATCTGTCAGACCGGTAACGGCATTCGTCGCACCAGGTCCGGACGTCACCAAAACGACGCCTGGCTTACCGGTCGAGCGCGCATAGCCTTCCGCAGCATGAACTGCGCCTTGTTCATGGCGCACCAGTACATGCTGAATGTCATTTTGCTGAAAGACCTCGTCGTAGATAGGTAGCACAGCACCGCCAGGATAGCCGAATACGACGTCCACACCCTGATCCTTCAGGGCCTGAACCACCATTTTTGCTCCGGTCATTTGCTGTGCCATTTGTCTCTCCGTTCTGGCAATCAGTCACAAAAAAGCCCCCGGGGTTAGTCGGGGGCGCATGGGATCGTTATGGTCTACCGTTACCGGCCCATGCGCCATTTTCCTACAAGTACGACGAGGATGTTCATCGCTCTCTCCCGTTGGTGGCGAAAGCTTTGTCATGGGCGATGAAGGGGGTCAACAGTGTTGTGGAGGAAATTTCGCCGCAAAGGCATTTTTCGCAACTTTATTTCCTAAAAGCACCCATGGCGGGCTGGATCCCGCCATGGGCCGCGAATTTAGTTCAATTAGAATAGCTCAACGATCTGCGTGGAAATTTCACGCAGCGAGAAGTCTGTGAGCGTGTCGATCGGCAGATTTGTGACGTCGAACATAAGCGGCGCAAACTTGTCACGGGTCTCCGCGTCGAGCGCAGCCCATGCGAGAAGCGTTTGAGCAACTAGGCTTTGGGCCAGTTCATGATCTCCTCGATCATGAGCCGCGCGTGCTGTCGCCATGGCTTCATTGACGGTGTTGGAGAAATGAGCGTCCCACTCGACCATGAAAGCGTCACCAAAGGCTGCATTTGCAAGGACCTCATGGACTTGACCATAGACTGCAATAACCTCTGACATCATAGCACCTGACGCTTCGGTCATGGCTATCTTTTCAAGAGCGCGGGCCTCTTGCAGGGTGCCTGAGACTTCGTAGACAATCTCACCTGCTTCGGGGTTTGCGGCGAGCGCTGTCAACTGTGCGTCGATTGCCCCGGTAGCGTAAGCCGCAGCAAGCCCCATCAGATTGCGACGCAATTCAACGGCGCCTTCTTCAGTTGCCTCAGTGCCGGTCTCGGGCGTGATGGCGTCAGTGCGCGCAGCTGCTGCCGCAAGCGTCGCGAACTGTTCCTGCGAAGCTGCCCCGGGGTTCACGCAAAGGGGTGAGTTCTCAGACCTCAGGCAAGCAGCGTTACCCATGATCAGCGGCATGGAGCCGTCCAGAAAGAACTGGAAGAACGAGTAGTCGCAAATTCCAATCGTCTCGACCCGCTTTGTGGCGTCACCGTTGAAGTGCATCCGGATCTTGGAGTTGTCTGCCGAACCTTCGCCGGCCGGGTCATACTGGCCAAGTTTGAAGTTCGCGTTGTATCGGCCGAGGTCTTCTGTGTCGTTGACAATCCGGTCGATCCATTTACCCGCAAGCCGCGCCGCTTTGGCGGTAAAACCTGTTAAAGCTAAGATACGAGGATCGTTGAGCTGAAAGAGCTTAGCCGTGCCTTCCAACTCGTCCTCGATGAGGCTGGCAATGTCGTTGAGGATCTCACCTGCGGGGCTGTAGTCGACTTCGTAAAGGGTCACTTCGAGGTCCCAAGGCTTGGTATCGGTACATGCCGTGTGTCGTGATATGACCACGTCTGAGTCTACCGCCCCGTCGCCCCCGAGCAGGGGTAGCTTGGGCTCCTTGAGTTCGTGAAACTCTTTGGTTGGATCCGATTTGCTGGGATCATCCCAGTCCACATCGTAGCATCGAACCATGTCTACTTGGGCAGCAGGGTGCCCGGCGTGAACCAGCTTGGCCCGAAAGCAATACTCGGACTCGCCGCCGCCGTCGTCCTGATCGGTGGTTGCGGTAACTTCAGTCAGTTTGATTTCCTGATGGACGAGAAAGCCGCCCCATTCCGGATGTGACATAGCTGGGGTAGCGGCCAAAGCGGCCGCTGGAAGAAAGCTTGAGAGCTTCATGGGTATCTCCTTAAAAATGCGGGAGCCTGGGATTTGAAAAAGAACGCGGATAAAATGGTCCCGCGGGGTGGGTAATTATTGGACAAACGAGGCGCTAAAATACGCGCGGGTAAACGGTACCGCCCGAGAGGCAGTTAGCGCCAGTCTTGGAAACCTTACCCTTCGTGAGTGTAATTTTAGCGGCCCGTGCCCTGCAGAACGCCATGCTCCATGGCGTAGCGCGTCAGGCCGGCAGTCGAGCTAATCCCTAGCTTGCGCTTGATGTTCTTGCGGTGAGTTTCAACGGTACGCACCGAGATGCCCAAAGTATTTGCAACGCCCTTATTGGACTTGCCTTGCGCCAATTCCAAAAGGATCGTCTGCTCCCGATTTGTCAGCGGCTCGCGTCCATCACGGGTGTCTGGAGAAATTGCTCCCTCTGCACCGGTACAAAGGTACTGCCCGCCCGCCATGACGGTATCAATGGCCGTTTTGATCTCTTCTGTGGGCACGTCCTTGAGTACATACCCCTTTGCACCATGATCCATGGCGGTCGAAATGTACTCTGGGCTATCATGCATCGACAGGATGAGGACACGTATCTCGGGATGACTTTCCACGATCATCTCGGTGGCAACCAGACCGGACAGTTCCGGCATGTTAAGGTCCATCAGCACGACATCTGGCGCAAGTTCGCCGGCACGGTCAACGGCCTCGCGGCCCGACCCCAGGACGCCGACTACTTCGATATCGTCGTAACCCTCGAGGATAGCCTCGATGCCATCTGCCACCATGGGGTGGTCATCTACGATCAACACACGGGTCGTCATGCGGCACCTTTCTCTGGTTTCGAATGCTCTTGTTTGGAGGGTGCGGAGCTTGGCCTAAGCATGTGGCTCAGAGGCACGCGCGCTTCAATCACCGTCCCTTCAGAGGACGACAAGATGCGTAAAGTACCGTTGAGCTTTTCGATGCGCTCTTGCATGTTGCGCAGACCGAGGCCGGCGCGGGCGTCACGTTCCGCGGCGCCACCGCGATCTTGGGGGAGACCGCGCCCATTATCCGCAATGCGCATCTTGGCCCCTTTGCGGTTGCCTTCTAGGGCCAGCGCCACGCGGGTAGCACCGGCATGGCGTTCGATGTTTGTGAGAGCTTCTTGGGCCACGCGGTAAAGCGCGATTTTTGATTCATCGTCGAGGCGGTTGCGAAAAACTACGGTCGAAAATTCGGTCTCGATGCCGTTGCGGGTGCCAAAGTCCTCTATCAGCGCTTTGAGGGCGGGGCCCAGGCCAAGGTCATCCAGAACACCCGGCCTGAGATCGCGCGAGATGCGACGAACCTCTTGGATCGCGCCACCCAACGCATCAATACCGCTGTCAATGTTCTTGCTAGCGCGTGCGTCACCATTGGCCAGGCGCCGTCGGGCGGCCTCCAGCGTGTAGCGCACAGAGACAAGGATCTGGCTGATACCGTCATGGAGTTCTCGCGCCACGCGGCTGCGTTCTTCTTCCTGAGTGTCGATGACGCGCTGAGTGAGGTCTTTGAGCTTTACGTCCGCTTTCTGCTGTTCACGGATGGTGATTAGGATGCCCGACAGGAAAACCAGGAGCAGGGCCAGGGCGGTTATGCCTCCGATCTGAAGGAAGGTCCGTTCGATGCGTGCTTCCATATCGGCCCGAGATGTCGCCACCGTTTCCAGTACGTCGTCGATAAATACCCCGGTGCCCATGACCCACTGCCAGGAGGGCAGGGCAGTGACATAAGCGATCATTTCGGCCTCTTCGCCAGTGGACGGTTTCGGCCACAAAAACGAGTGATATCCTGACCCGGCACGACCCGTGGAAATCAGCGTGTCGGTAATCGGCGTTCCGGCGCTGTCCGCGCGACCGCTTTGATCGGTACCAATCAGATCCGTCTGGCGTGGGCTGACGATCATTTCGCCGTCATAGTCATAAACGAAGTAGAACCCATCATCGCCATAGATCATCGCGCTCAGGATCTGTGTCACGCGGTCTTTTGCTTCGATATCGTCGGGTGCCTTGTTGCCGTAGGTCCAAAAGAATGAGTTCCGGGCAAGCGTAACGTAGTTCTGGAGCTCGGCTTTTTTGGCATCGAGCAGCTCGGTTTCCAAAGCTTCGATTTCACCCTCTGCCAAGGCGCGGGACTGGTTGGTTACGATCACGCCGGTAAGGGCCACTGCAAGCACAAGCGGCACCGCGGCCAGAAAGACGAGCTTCTGGGCATAAGACAGATTGAGCAGGCCACGAACGTTTCCCATGGCCTCGTTTTGTGCCCGAAGCGGCGCGCGCAAGCAATAATCGCCGCAAAATTAGCGAATTTGTCACAAGTTTAACGGGGACATAGACGTCGCGCGCTCCGCACTACGTAGTCGTGGGTATTGTGACGTGAAGGTACTTCGCTAGGTTCGCGTCACTTGCAACGATCAGGTCGTGTGATGAGTCGCATGGCTGGGGAACAGTGTTTCACGGGAGGAAATCTATGGATCGTCGTTCATTTCTAAAAACATCTGCACTGGGTGGCGCAACGGCCGCATTGGCCGCACCGGCCATCGCAGCAGGCCACGCGCGTACGCTGACCATGGTAACGTCTTGGCCTCGCGGCTTTGCGGTGCTGGATGATGCGGCCACGTATTTCAACGAGGCGGTCAACGCCATGTCAGGCGGCGAGCTCGTCATCGACAAGAAAGCCCCAGGCGAACTGGTTGGCGCGTTTGAAGTCTTTGACGCCGTGTCTTCGGGTCAGGCAGACCTTTACCACTCGGCTGACTACTACTTCATCGGCCAGCACCCGGGTTACGCGTTTTTCACGGCTGTGCCTTTCGGTGCAACCGCGCAAGAGCTGACCAACTGGTACTACCATGATGGCGGCCAAGAGCTGCATGACGAGCTCGGCTCCATTTTTGGTCTGAAAGGCCTGTTGGCTGGTAACTCCGGCTCTCAGTCGGGCGGTTGGTTCCGCAAGGAAATCAACTCCGCGGATGACCTCGCGGGTCTCCGTTTCCGCATGCCAGGCCTTGGTGGCCAGGTGCTAGGTAAGCTGGGTGTTTCCGTTCAGAACATCCCAGGCGGCGAACTCTATCAGGCGCTGTCCTCTGGCGCGCTTGACGGTCTCGAGTGGGTTGGTCCCTTCGCGGACGAACGAGCTGGTTTCCAGGAAGTAGCCAAAGTCTACTATACTGCTGGTTTCCACGAGCCAGGTTCGGGTCTTGCATCCGCAATCAACCTCGACGTCTGGGAAAGCCTTGAGCCCAAGCATCAGGCGATCCTCGACAATGCCGCCAAGGCAACCACGCATTGGCAGCTGGCCCAGACGCTGGCCAATAACGGCGCGGCCCTGGCCCGTCTTCAGGCGCAGGGCGTACAGACGCTTCAGTTCTCTGATGACGTGTGGGATGCCTTCGGTGCAGCCTCGAAAGAGGTTCTCGACGAGAACATGGGTGACGAGCTCTATGCACGCATCCGCAACTCCTTCGACGCATCGCTCGCCAAGAGCTCCGAGTGGATCCTCCAGTCCGACGGTGAGTTCGTGGCACAGCGTAACCGCGTGCTGGCGAACAGCTAAAACTCCGTGCGAAGCCCGGGTCACATCCCGGGCTTCGCGCCTTTGCGTTTTCGACGAGCTTTCTGACAGGGCCCAGACGTTCACAGAAGAGAGTTCTTCCAAGACGCTCGCGGCGACGGGATAGCCGCCGGCAAGAAGGGGGATACGCCCATGGAGGCACTAAGCTGGTTCTTCACGAACCTAGCCCTCGGGTTTTACAACATCGCCTATGCGGTGACCCACCCGATGACTTGGCTGAATTGGGGCGACCCCCAGGCGGTCATGCGCTTTATCTACTACGGCGGGTCGGTGGAATTCTTCTTCGCATTCCTAGCCGTGTTCGTTGCGGTGACTGCAGTCGGCCTTTGGAAAAACAGCTTCATGTGGGGTGTCGTCCGCGTCCTCGAAACGTTCGCGAACACCGTTGGCCGATTTGCCGCCTGGGCGGGGCTTTTGATGGTGCTTCAGCAAGTGATCATCGTGGTGATCCAGCGGATCTTTCTCGAGGCGCGTATTACCTTTGGCTTTGGCGTTGCTTTTTCCAAGGATATCAGTTGGTACGCCGAGGAACTTAAACTCTACAACGCGATAATCATCTGCCTCTGCTGCGCCTACACGTTCGTGCAGGGCGGCCATGTACGGGTCGACCTGATCTATTCTGCCGTGAGCTATCGTACCAAGCGCATCATCGACATGTTCGGCTGCGTGCTGCTGATGATCCCAGCGGCTATCCTGACCTGGATGTACAGCTGGTACTTCATGTGGCGCCATCTCGTGACGCCAAAGGTGTCGGCGTCTGACACGCTGCAACGGCTTGTTGATGGCAAATCGCGCGCGTTCCGGTGGAACGTGGAAACCATCGGGTTCAGCCCGAACGGCTTTAACGCGTATTTCCTCTTCAAGGTGCTTCTTGTGGTGCTCACCGCGATGATCATCCTTCAGGCGATCGCGTTCCTCTATCGCTCGTACCTCGAAATGAAAGAGGGCGAAGAGAGCGCTGGCAAATACCTCGACCGTGACAAGCTTGGCGACGAAGAAGCCGAGCTCGCGGCAGAAATTCACTAAGGGGCAGGGATAATGTTCGGACTAGACGGCGTCGAGGTTGGCCTCCTGATCGTATTCCTCTGCCTCTTTGGCAGCATCTTGTCGGGCTTCCCGGTTGCGTTTGCTATCGGTGGTTCGGCTGTCATTTCCTTCGGGATCATCGCGGCGCTCGATAGCGCAGGGCTCTTGATCCATCAGGCGATCGACAAGAGCACGGCGGAATATGTCGCGCTTCTCAACGAAGGCGTACCGCGTGAAAGCATCAGCGTGTTCCGATACCCAGACTTGCCGAGGCTTGCGGAGCCCGTGTTTGTTTCGGGTTGGGAGACGGCGCTCGACCGCAATGTGTCCTTCCTCGTGAACCGTATCAACGAGCGTGTTTTGGCGGGTCAATCCATCGAAACGCTGCTCGCCGTCCTAATGTTCGTCCTCATGGGGATCACGCTGGAGCGGTCGAAGATCGCCAATGACCTGCTGACGACCATGGCGCGCGTCTTCGGCCCGTTGCCGGGCGGCCTGGCCGTTTCTGTGGTCGTCGTGGGCGCTTTCCTGGCCGCCTCCACCGGCATCGTCGGTGCCACGGTTGTGACCATGGGGCTGCT
Organism: Pseudomonadota bacterium; assembly: GCA_038747015.1. Taxonomy (GTDB): domain Bacteria; phylum Pseudomonadota; class Alphaproteobacteria; order Rhodobacterales; family Rhodobacteraceae; genus Shimia_B. Next base: position 9,441 of record JBCDKE010000016.1, on the reverse strand, counting down.
CAGCCTGCCCACGATGCTGCGCAACAACTACTCGCCAGAGCTCTCCACGGGTGTCATCGCCGCCTCGGGCACGCTGGGCCAGATCATTCCGCCGTCAATCGTGATCGTGCTCTTGGGCACGCTGGCGGGCGATCTCTACTCCCGCGCGCAGGAAACGCGCGCGCAATCATTGGGCTGTACCGACGCGCTGACTTATCTCGGCGAGCCAGCTGTGGTCTCGGTGGGTACGCTCTTCCAGGCGGCATTGGTGCCCGGCATCATGTTGGCCGGCCTCTATGCCGGCTACGCCTTTGTTTACGCGCTCCTGAACCCATCCAAGGCGCCCGCCGTTCAGATGGGCAGTGCCTCTGCCGAAGTCATCACTCGCAACGAAGCTTTGTCGTGGTTCCTCGCCGCACCGATCGCTCTGATCGGGGGGGCGATGCTCTTGGGGCAGGTGGGTGTTATCGGATCGCAGGACATCACTGTGTCGTCGCGCACGGCCCTCGGAGAAGGTGCGAGCCTCCGGACCAATGTTAGCCCTGCCTGCGAGGCGGCGATGATTGAATTGCACGGCCAAGAGGCGTGGGATGTGGCGGTCGCGGAACAGGCTGAGATCGACGCTGCTGGTGGCATTCAGCAAAGCCGCGAGTTGACCGAGGAAGAGCTTGTGCAGGCGCGTGTAGACAAGATAGCTGGTGCTGCACCGATTGGCACCGGGCTTGCCGTCGGCATGGTCATGCTTGGCCTCATCCTGACAACGGCACGGGGCGTAGCACCCAGCCGCGAGTTCGGGCCATTGGCCATCGGCCTTGGCGGCGTGGCGCTCTGTCTGCTTGCCGATGCGTTCTTTATGGGACCAGCCATGTCGTCAGGCGCACGTCTTGCCATTCTCGCCATACCGCTGGCCATAGCACTTTATGGTTGTCGAACGGCGGTTCAGCGACTGGCCGCGAACGAGCTTATCCGTGTGGTCTTCCCGCCGCTCGTTCTCATCGTGGCGGTTCTCGGTTCGATCCTTGGCGGGATCACGAACCCAACGCCGGCGGCGGCACTCGGCGCCGCAGGTGCAATCATGCTCGCGGCCTATCGCAAGCTACAGGACGAGCACCGCTCGCCCAAGGTGATCATCGGCGCGTCCTTTGCGCTGATTATCATGCTGCTCGTAGGAATGAACTTCGATCTTCGTCTGGGTCAGGAAGTCGTGAGCGTCGAGAGCCGCATCGCCTATGTCGTAGCACAAGGTGCCTATCTCTACGCGATGTTCGGGCTGATTTATGCGTGCTGGGTGCTCTATTCCGGCGGTGTGCTGAGCCCGGTCGTCCGAGAGACGGCGAAGGTGACCTCCATGGTCTTCACCATCCTTATCGGTTCGCAGCTATTGAACCTTGTGGTGATTTCCTTCGGCGGAGAGCACTACATTCAGGACTTCCTGCGCAGCTTTGACAGCGAATGGACGGTGTTCCTGATCGTGATGCTGGTGCTCTTTGTCCTGGGTTTCGTGCTCGACTTCCTCGAGATCATCTACATCGTGATCCCCATTGTGGGGCCAGTGATCTATGGCGGATCGCTCGATCCGAAATGGGTGACGATCATGATCGCGGTGAACCTGCAGACTTCTTTCCTCACGCCACCCTTCGGTTTCGCTCTGTTCTACCTGCGCGGTGTTGCGCCGAAAGAGGTAACTACGGGCCATATTTACCGCGGGATCATACCGTTCGTGTTGATCCAGGTAGCGGGGCTAGCTCTGCTAGCGGCCGTGCCAGGAATTGTGACCTTTGTCCCGGATCTCATTTCGAACTGACATCTGCGACCGACGGGCCGTGTTGGCCCGTCGGCCCCATGTCATCTTGGGGCTGTTACCACCTTCATTTTCGGCCAGTTAGGCCCAAGGTCAAAGGTTTAGGTATGCTGCGGGATCCACGCTTTCTAAGCCGTTCCTGACTTCGAAATGCAAAAAGCTCGGATCGCCTGCCTTAACGCGCGCGATGGCCTGTCCGCGTGACACCCGGTCGCCTTTGTCGACCTGAAGGCTATCCACCTGCGTATAAACGGTCAGTAGATCACCATCATGACGCACCACAATGATGGCCACGTCGTTTGTATCTCGTGTGATGGCCGCGACTGTGCCAGCGTCGGCCGCGCGAACTTCGGCTCCGGCAGCGGCACTGAAGTCGATGCCCTCGTTACGACCCTTTGAGTACGTGCGAATGACCGAGCCAGTCACAGGCACTAGAAACTCTGCATCATCGGGTGGAGCGGTTTGTGCGCCAATATCCGGGGCCGGCAGTACTTGGGCGGCTTGATCGCCGGGTGTGGCGTCTTCCGCTGGCACTGGCGTTGATGCGCTCGGCGGGGTGGGGGTGGCAGAACCTGCGCCTGGTGCGGTCACCGCGGCAGCTGATGATCCACTAACGATTGGAATGAGAAGGAATTGCCCCTCCCTTATGGTGAAATCTGAGTCCAGCGCATTCCATTCAGCCAAACTGCGGACCGGAACGTTGTATAGGCGCGCAATTGTAAAAGCAGTTTCTCCACGTTCGACTTTGTGGCGAATTGGCTCAGGCCCTTCGGCGAGTGCTTCTGTTTCGACATCTTGAACCGTACGTGCAGCGTCTTCAGGGGCACTCTCTATCGCGTTTTCGGCGAGTGTTGTGATGTCTACGCCGTCCGCGCCGTCTGCGGCAACGCGCGTTTGCAGCGCGAGAATTTCACCGGCGCGCAATTGGGCGTCGAGGGAAATCCCATTAAATCGAGCGAGTTCGGGCCCGTCGACACCGACGCGCCGTGCCACTGTCGCCACGGTATCGCCGCTTTGCGCCACGGCGACTTGGTAACCTGGATATGAGATTACTCCGCGGCTGTCAGGTTCCGGGCGTGGAGCGGTCGTCGTCTGCGTCGCGCTCGAAGTGTCGAAGCCTCCGACACCGTCTCGAAGATCAACATCGAAGTTCTCGCAAGCTGCCAGCGTTCCTGCCAACAGCGCGAGCACGATAATGCGGCTTATCCCGGAAAGGGAACCGCTGATTGAATAAGAGCGTGCCATGCCTGCGACCTCAAAACTCATGTGTTGCGCCCCGGTTTGCCGGGATCACGATCTAACTTAAGCGTCGCCCAACCCTTCGAGAAGGGGGACAAATCGCACCGGTCTCAGTTCGTCGTAGTCAAATCCCTGATCGGTGCGCGTCACGCGGATCAGGCTTTGCACCGCGTCGGACTGACCTACCGGCACCACCATGATACCGCCAATCTTGAGTTGCGCCAAGAGCGGGCCGGGTGGGTCCTCCGCCGCGGCGGTCACGATGATGCGGTCAAAGGGAGCCTGCTCCTTGAGACCGTGAGACCCGTCGGAGGTAAACGCCGTGATATTCGTGATGTCGAGCTCTTCGAAAATTGCTCGCGCTTCATGCACGAGGCGACGGTGGCGGTCGGTTGTATAAACACGACGCGCGAGCACCGAAAGGATGGCCGCCTGATAGCCGGAGCCGGTGCCGATCTCGAGCACCTTGTCACGGGGCTGCACGTTGAGAGCCTGGGTCATGATCCCCACCACGGAGGGCTGTGAGATCGTTTGCCCGCAGGCGATGGGCAGTGGCGTGTCCTCGTAAGCGCGTTCAGCGAAAAGGCCGCGTACAAAGGGGCCTCGATCGATCTGCTCCATGGCTTCCAGCACGGCCTTGTCCTTGACCCCGCGCGAGCGGAGCTGGAACAGGAACTGCATTTTGCGTTCGGCCGTGGCGTCCATGTCAGTCAAAGGCCTCGTTCACCGCCTCGAGGCTTTCATGGGCGGTAAGATCCGCGCGCATGGGAGTGATCGAGATGTATCCGTCCAGATTGACGGCCGCGTCGGTTCCTTCGGCAGTCGGCACGTGCTGATTGCCGCCCTTGATCCACAGGAAAGTTCGTCCGTTGGGTGCGACAGAGCTCTCGGCCCCAAAGCGCGTGCCCTTGCGCAGACCTTGGCGTACCACGCGCATGCCTTTGACGTCACTCGCCGGTACTGGCGGGAAGTTCACGTTGTAGAAAAATCCATAGTCCGCGCCTTCGTCGAAGCCGGCCTTGAGGATGCGTTGCACCGTGGCTGCGCCATGGCGGCGGGACGCTTCGAACGGGTCTTTTTCGCGGGCATTGGCCGGACCGTAATACTGTGAGAGGCCGATGGAGGGGACCCCCTGCAGCGCGCCTTCTATGGCCGCGCCCAGAGTGCCGGAATAGAGCGTGTTCTCGGCGGAGTTATTGCCCCGGTTCACGCCGGACAGGATCAGGTCCGGACGCTCATCCATGGCTTCGTGGATCCCGGCAATAACGCAGTCAGCGGGAGAGCCTTCTACCGCAAAGCGCCGTTCGCCATGCTCGGCCATCATCAGAGGCCTTGTGTAGCTGATCGCGTGACCTACGCCCGATTGTTCGAGGGCAGGGGCCACGACCCATATATTTTCAGGCCCGGTGAGCTCTGCGGCGATCTCTTCCATGACCCGAAGGCCAGGGGCGTTGATGCCGTCGTCATTTGTCAAAAGAATGCGCATGGTACCCGTGCTAGCGACAATGGCAGGGCCCGGCAAGGAGCCCCGCACGTCAGCTTTTCAAAAGCGTGACGATCCCCGCCGCGACGTCCTCTGGCTGGGTGAGCTTGTCGCGGTTCTCGCCGGGATAGAACCGGGCGCGCAGGGCAGTGGGCATCGGCGGTGGCGTATGGATCAGAACGCGGGGCCCGGTGCGCTGGCTCTCCTCGGCCCAGGCGCGCGCGAGCGCGAGCTGAGCCGCCTTTGATGCGCCATAGGCGGCCGAAAAACGGGTGCCGGGCAGGGGGTCATCAAAGAAGATCGCCGTGCCGTCCTGACCGAGAAGCGGCGCAACATAGGCGATGAGGCGCTGGGTGGCGCTTGAATTAGCCTCGACACTTTTGGCCCAGTCTTTGTCGTTGATCATGGACGCAGGCGCGAGCGGTGCGGCGTGGATAGCCGTGTGGGCCCAGAGTGCAACGCGACCCCAACGGTCATGGATCGCCCGGCAGAGCTGCTGCATCGCTGCAGGCTTGGTGATGTCCATTGGCGCGAGCGTCGCCTCGCCGCCCTTGGCCTTGATACGGTCATCGAGCTCTTCGAGCGCACCAATGGTGCGACCCACGGCTACCACGTGGTGATCGGCGGCCAGCGCTTCGGCGAGCGCAGCACCGAGGCCACGGGAGGCGCCTGTAACCAGTGCGACGGGAAGGGGATCTGTATCAGCCATGGGCAGGGTCTGTCGCGCGGCGGCGGGCGGGCGTCAAGGCGTCAGTTATCCAGAAACCGCGATTGACCGGTCTTTGCCGTTGTGGCGCACGATGATGCGCCCGGGCTCGATCGCGAGGATCGTGGCGGTGCCTGCTTTGTCGCCCGGAGCCACGCGCAACACGTCACGCCCTAGCATGACCAGCGCGCTCGGGTTTTCATTTTCGCCCATCGTGCCTAGCAATCTGAGGCCACGGGAAGGCATCGCGTCCTGGGTCGTCGCCAGTGAACCGGCGCGCCCAACTGCTGCTTGATCTGACATGGGTGCCTGCATTTCGCATTTTTCGGCGGGGGATCTAATCCGGCGATGCAAGAGAGTGAAGCCCCCGCGGAGGGTGACCACACGGCATCGGCGGGCGCTCGCTGGGACCCCGGTGAGTTGAATGCGCGCAGGCCAGCAGGAATTTCGGATTCGAGCCAAGCAAGCTCTGTATTTCCGTTGACGAGTTCGCTAGGGGTGACACGACCGTAAGCGAACGGAGCCAACGGAGCGAGCCATGTGCGGAATCCTGGGGATCGCAAACCAATCCCAGCCGGCCTTTCCCGAGCTTTATGACGGGCTACTCATGCTCCAGCACCGGGGTCAGGATGCCTCGGGCGTTGTGACCCATGACGGCGAGTTTTTCCGAGAACGTAAGGCAAACGGCTTGGTGAAGGACGTGTTTACGGCCTCCGACGCGGATACCCTGCGCGGTAAGGTCGGGATCGGGCATTGCCGGTATCCCACGGCCGGATCGCTGAGCGCCGCCGAGGCGCAGCCCTTCTTTGTAAATGCCCCTTATGGGATCACGCTGGTCCATAACGGCAACATCACGAATACCGCTGAACAGCGCCGCAAGGTGAAGGGAAAGTACTCGCGCCATCTGCGCACTGACAGCGACTCCGAGATCCTGCTGAACGTGCTGGCCGATAAGATCGGCGACGCGATCAAAGTGATGGGTACAGACGACCCGAAGCAGACGGTTTTCGCGGGCGTGAAAATGACCATGGAGCGGGTACAGGGCGCCTATTCGTGTGTGGCACTGGTGGACGGCGTCGGCATGCTTGCGTTCCGCGACCCCCACGGCATTCGACCCCTGAGTGTTGCTGAGCGGACCGGCGACATGCTGGGTTCTGACTATGCCTTTGCCTCTGAAGATGTGGCCTTCGGTATCAACGGCTTTGAAAAGCTACGCGACTTGCGCCCAGGCGAGGCAGTCCTAATCGACACTGACGGTGTCATGCACACGTATCAATGCGTGGAAGGAAAGCTCACCCCCTGCATTTTCGAGTACGTCTACTTGGCGCGGCCGGACAGCCTTCTGGACGGGATTTCCGTATATAAGACCCAGACCCGGATGGGGCAGACTCTTGCCAAACAGATCGCCGAGGCCGGCATTGAGGTCGATGCGATCATCCCGGTGCCCGACTCTGCGCGCCCGGTGGCGCTGGAAGTGGCAAACATCACCGGCATCAAGTACCGCGAAGGTCTGGTGAAGAACCGCTACGTGGGTCGCACCTTTATTATGCCAGGCCAGGAAGCACGGCAGCGTTCCGTGCGACGCAAGCTCAACGCCATTCCTTTGGAGTTTGAGGGCAAGAATGTCCTCTTGATCGACGACTCCATCGTACGCGGCAACACGATCCGCAAGATCGTGCAGATGTGCCGCGAGGCGGGCGCGAAAAAGGTCTACGTGGCGAGCGCCTCACCGCCGGTGAAGTTCCCCAATGTCTACGGCATCGACATGCCTACCAAGCGTGAGCTCATCGCCGATGGTCGCTCTATCGAGGACATTCGCGAAGAACTCGGTTGTGATGGGCTGTTCTACCAGCATTTGGACGATCTGATCTGGGCGGCCAAGGAAGGCAATCCCGAGATCGAGCGCTTCGATTGTTCCTGTTTTGACGGCAACTACGTCACGGGCTCGGTCAGTGCGGCCTACCTGGACGATCTGGATGCCTCGGACCGGGTCAGTGAAAAAATGGATCCAGATGGCCCCAGCGCCTGGAACCGTCAACAAATCGTCGCCGAGTAAGCTTTAGATCAGCTGTCGCAAGAGGACAGCACTGTCTCGTACTGTTGGTTCAGCCATTCTAGCGCAGCTGTGGGTTCTTGCTGGCCGATATCATCGCTGAAACGTGAGAAAACGGCAGCTGAGCGAGACTGTTCAACCATCGGCATGTCCTGGCTGGTAATGATCGTGTCGTAGATAAAGAACGCGATCGCGACAAGAAGGACACCTCTGGCCACGCCAAAGAGAAATCCGAGCGCCTGGTCCACCGCGCCCAAGAAGCTTCGCTGAATGAGAGAGGACAATAATGGCGTAAAAATCGATACGACGATCAGCGCCACGATAAAGACAGCGCCAAAGCCTGCGACGACACCTAATTCACAGCTGCTGCCAATTATGCGATCTGCATAGGGCAGTTGGCTAACCAGAGGAATAGCTGGTTCGAAGAACAGGAATGCAATCACGGCTGCAGCAACCCACCCGGCAATGGACATTACCTCGCGTAGTAGGCCGCGCGAATAGGCGAGAAGCGCCGAAACGACTATTAGGGCCGCAACTATGCCGTCTATCAGAGTAAAGCTGTCCATGACTGCCTTGTCATTCCCTCGCCGGAGAAGTTTCCCCGAATTGATCGGTCACGAAGCCTACAAGATCAGGCATCTGCCGAAGTTTAACGCCTTGATCCGCGATCCTTTTCGACAGCGGCGGCACGACCGCCGACCTGAAACCAAGTTTTTGCGCTTCTTTCAACCGATTTTCGGCCTGTGCGACGGGACGTAGTGCACCGGAAAGTGAAATTTCGCCGAAGATCACTGTGTCTTCGGGGAGGCTTGCGTCCTCGCGCGCGCTGACGAGGGCCGCCGCCACGGCGAGGTCGGCACCGGGTTCCGATATCCGCATGCCGCCCGCAACGTTGAGATAGACATCGAGCCCCGCAAAGGCCACGCCGCAGCGCGCTTCAAGTACAGCGAGGATCATGGCAAGGCGCGAGCCGTCCCAGCCGACAACCGACCGGCGCGGCTGAGAGTGAGGAGAAGGCGCCACGAGCGCCTGAATTTCGCAGAGCACGGGCCGGGTACCCTCGATCCCGGCAAAAACAACGGATCCCGGTGTTGGCGTTCCACGCTGAGAGAGGAAGAGGGCGGAGGGATTTTTGACCTCTACGAGGCCCTTGCCTGTCATCTCAAAAACGCCAATCTCGTCCGCCGGGCCAAACCGGTTCTTAACGGCACGGAGCAGGCGGAACTGATGCCCACGCTCGCCTTCGAAATAGAGCACGGTGTCGACCATATGTTCGACCACGCGGGGGCCAGCGATCTGGCCCTCCTTGGTGACATGGCCCACCATGATGACGGCGATACCTTTGCGTTTGGCAAAGGAGGTCAGCTCATGGGCCGCCGAACGCACCTGGGACACTGATCCTGGTGCCGCTTCCACGTGATCTGCCCACATTGTCTGAATGGAGTCGATGATGGCGAGATCCGGCTTTTCGGCGTCTAGCGTCGTCAGGATGTCTCGCAGATTGGTTTCCGCCGCGAGGAGCACAGGGCTTTCCTCAAGTCCCAGCCGCTGCGCGCGCATGCGGACCTGGGCCGCGGCCTCTTCGCCCGAAATGTAGATGACCTTGAGCCCGTTCCTCGCGAAACGCGCCGCCGCCTGCAGAAGCAAGGTTGATTTCCCAATGCCGGGATCGCCACCGACCAAGAGCGCCGATGCCTGCACCAAACCACCGCCGAGCACACGATCGAGTTCCGCCACACCTGCCTCGGTTCGGGGCGGGGGAGCTTCCTCCGTCGCCAGATCAGTGAGTAGAACGGATCTGCCGCGCTTGCCACCCAGGGTCTTTGAGGCTGGGCCTGAGGCCAGCGGCGTGTCTTCCTGAATGGTGTTCCATTCACCACAGCTTTCACAGCGACCGGCCCATTTGGAGAAAACGGCCCCGCAGGAGGAGCATGTAAAGGAAGCTTTAGCCATGTTTCATGTCATGCCTTCGCAGGCGCAAAGCGGCAAGCCTTGCGGTGCAGTTATCTGCGAGGACGTGGCAGTTTAACCGTAAACGCGCCCGCGATTTGGGGGCTCTACTTTGTTGTACTGCGCGACAAAATCTGGATCGCGATGGATGCCAGAATGCAGGCGGTGAACAGATACAGGCCCCAAGCGGTTTCTACCCGCCCCACGCCCATGCCTTTGATCACCACGAT
>JBCDKE010000015.1:0-44151 GCA_038747015.1 Pseudomonadota bacterium | reverse complement strand
GTCATAGGCCTGGAAGTCACCAAAATACTTGGTGATCGCCGCCGTCAACGTCGTCTTGCCGTGGTCAACGTGACCAATCGTGCCGATGTTTACATGCGGCTTCGTACGCTCAAACTTTTCCTTCGCCATAATAGGCCTCCTTACCAGGGTCCTGGGCCCGCTTCCGGCGGCCCCGATCTTGATGCGCGGGCGTTTATTTTAGGCTGTGATGGAAATCAACAGGCTATTGCGAAGGAGCCTCATCCGACGCCTGTTCGACAGGACCTTCATCCCCCGCATCGGCCGTATCGGCGTTCAAATCTTCTGCGTCACCGTCTGAATCCTCCGCGGCGGCCACAACCGGCGGCTCGTCATAGAACCAGGGCTGCTCGCGCATCCACTTTTCCACCTGATCGGCCGCATTTTCTGCAAGGTCCTGCAACTGATCTTCACGGCTCATCACCAGCCCCGACCCTACCACGGTGGACGCCCCAAGAGACTCGATTACGGTGATCTGGTGCGGTTCGGGTGTCATGCGCATCCGCGTGGCGTCCTCGATGACAGTGACCGAGAAGATAAGAGCCGACTTGGGCGCCAAAACGACCGGGATGCCCGGTTGCGCCAACACATAGCCCTCCACGATGACCCCAATGTGATAGAAGGTCTCGCCCTCAAAACGCCGGAAATGGGGTTCGAAGGCGCCGCGTATGGCGTCCTTCCATTCCTCGGGTGTGGCGTCGCGCGAGGCCGGGCCCTTGGTAATATTCTGCGACGTGGTCGGCACCAAAAAGCCCAGGCGAAAATCGCCAATCGGATCAGGCTTTTCCTCCAGGGATTGATCCCCGCAGGCCGAAAGCACGCTCAAGAGCGCGAGTAGCGAAATGATGCGGCGCATACATGCCTCCCCGAATTTCACGACGATGTAGCGAAGCAAGCAGGGAACGTCCATCAATGCCTTGGCACGCGCCGCCCCCTTGGGCGCAACGCCGCCAAAGCCTCCTTTTGACGCTCCCACCGCGCAATCGCTCTTTCCAACTCTGCTGATGCCCGCAACGGCGTTTTGGCGGGTGTTTATGTCGAATTGCGCTTCGATTTCCCCCTTGAGGCGAACCGCATAAAGGCAGCTCTACCCAGAGCACCTAGGATTAACCACACAGACTGGAATTTGATTGACTTGACGTCATCGATGCAGTCTGAGCTGGGACTAATACATGGAATTTGTTTCAAGTTGTGAGGTTACAATGTATAAATTCTTGCTAGCGGCCATCGCCGCGGTCACCCTTTGTGGCAGCGCAGCATCCGCGAAAACTTACCGGATCACGGACATTTTGGATGGGCGAATTGGTAGCTTTGGCTACAGCGTCTTTCATGCCCAGACCAACAGCCGCATGAGCGGCAGCGAACTGGAAGACCCCGGCACGATCAATCCCGGCGGCACCTGGAATGCCACAACTGGCGCTATCCAGTTCTCCTTTGATCTGGTCGGCGGCGGCTCGGTTTCCGCAGTCGGCAACATGGCCTTGGGCGGTGTCTACGGAAACAGCAATCAGTACCGCGCGGTTGGCGGGACCATCGCCATGACCTTCAGCGGTGCCACCAACATTTGGAACGGCACCCATGAATTCACCTTCACGCCTGGATCGCAGATGGGCTCGAACCTCGCTGCCAACGGCGTGTTCAATCCCAGCTTCACGCAGATGAACCTGTGGGGCGACAAGGGCAACTATGGCAGTTGCTCTAACGGGTTGAACCGCGGTCAGTGCGTTGGCGTGGATCTCGGCCTTGCCCTGGCGCCGGTGCCGATCCCTGCCGCAGGCTTCCTGCTGATCGGTGCGCTTGGCGGTCTTGTCGCCATGCGTCGACGCAAGGACGCAGCCGCTTAACTGCAGCGGCCACCACCTGACTTCTTAGAAAATGGCCGCCTCCTCAGGCGGTCATTTTTTTGAGTTCGGCGAGGTACCGCAGATGCCGCGTAGCGCCAGCCATTCCTCTTTGCCCAGAACCGGCGTGTAGCTCGCGCCCGCGTCCACGGCGTCCCGCGCGGCCTGGATCCGGTCGCCCATGGCCGGATGCGACATGAAATGCTGAACCAGCCCCTCTGTGTCGCCATGCTCGTCGCGCAGACGCTCAAAGAACGTCCCGATGGCATCCGGCCTCACGCCCGCCTCGTTCAGCACCCCATGCGCATAGCTATCGGCCGCGGCCTCGGCCTCCTGCGTGTAATCCGCCTGGATTAGACGGTTGGTCAGAAACAGCACCACCGCGCCCCCCGCAAAATCGCCGAGCAACAGACCCAGAACGCCGGTGGATCCCGCCGTGCGCAGGGCAATCCGCGACGGGTCGCGCGCCACCACATGGCCCACCTCATGGGCGTAAACGGCGGCCACCTCGTCCGCATTCTCAGCCTCATCGATCAGCCCGCGCATGAACACAACGATCCCACCGGGCAGCGCAAAGGCATTCACCATGTCGTGGTCCAGCACATAGACCAGCAGCTCTTCTTCGGTGGCCGCCTCTGGGAAAAGCCGCGCGCCCATGGCCTCCAGCGCGGCCATACCCTCGGGCGCTTCACAGATCGGCGTCGGGTTGAGCCCGGTCTGGTCCAGCGCCTCACGGATGTCCTCGAACACCGTTTCGCCCAGCGCGCGCTTGCCCGCCGGCGGCAATAGCCCCGCCAGATTATCTGCCAGAAACGGGATCAGCGCGAAAATCATCAACGCCACGGCACCCAGCGCCCCACCGCCCCAGGTCAGGAGCCGCATCTTGCCCTCAACCGGCGGTGCCTTCCTGAGGAACACCGCCCGGATACGGGCAATCTCACGCTCCTCGGTGGCCGTCAGCACCAGCCGCGTCACCGGATTGTCCCGCAGCCGCAGCACCATCATGTCGCCGCCCGCCTGATCACGGACCTGCCGGATATCGTCGAGGGGCCAGATCACCGGGTCGTCCTCACCGACAAAAATGCCCAGCACCCGGTGCGCCTCGTCGATCCTCAGGCGCGCCTTGAGAGGTTGCGCAGTCTCGCCGTCGAAATAGAGCCCCCGGCCCTCGAACTCTTCGTGCGCAGAGCCTACGCGGATCACAGTCATATCGCGGCCCCCACATCCAGCGCCTCGGCAAAGCCCCCGGCCTCGCGGCTCTCGTCGCGGGCCCGCTGACCGATGTCATGCAGATGGCCGCTGCCCTTCAGGCCCATGGTCTCGGCATAGTGCCGCCATTCAGGCATGGTCAGGAACACGTGGGTGAGCACGTTCCAGAACAGGAAGATCAGGAAATAGAACAGCGCGGTAAGAGCTATGGGCAACCATTCAGGGGCGGCATTGAAAGCGCGCTCCAGAATTAGCAAAACATCTTCTTCGGCAAAGGTTTCCACCCCCAACCCCGCCGCCATCGCGGAAAGGACCAACACCAAAGCCGCCAGAATAATCCACGCAACCGTCCCAAAATAACGCAAGAAATTCCCCGACACCGCGATCCACAGGATCTTGCCCACGCGCGGTTGTGGGTCCAGCGCCACGCCGCCTACGCTCAGCGCCCCGATCAGCCGCCGGCGACCCTCCACGCCGTAGTGGATCAGCCCGTAGATCAGCCAGGGCACAGACAGAAAGAACATCCGCCAGAACGGCGTCACTTCTTCCAGCCCCGTGAAATCCTCGGTCTCCAGCGCGGCAAAGAAATTGCCGACATCCTGCCCGGCGATCAGGACCGTTCCCGCCGTCAGCACCCCCCCAATGATGACATGGACAAACGCAGGATAAAGCATCGCAGGCCCACCGCCCTGCGCCATCCGCTGGGTGCCGTAAAACGTCCGGTCATGGCGGTACTTGGCCAGCGCCCAGCGCAGCCGGGGGTGCCACATCCCAAGCGTCAGCAATGTCAGGCTCCAATGCCAGCAGGCACGCATCGCATAGCCCCACGCCCCGGGTTCGAGGCCAAACCGAATGCCCATCCACCGCGTCCGCGCCAGCAGGTAACGTTGCGCCCGGTAGACTGCGAAAAACCAGAGCGGCGCGACCCCCAAGAGCGTCAGCACATAGGCCGCCCCCGGCGCCGCCAAAACCGAGAAGCTGACGAACATCAGCACCAGATTTATGACGCCGATGTAAAAGGCCAGGATCACCACCGCGATCAGAAACCCGAGCAGCTTTTCGTATGGCGTGCCTGTGTATTCCAACGGGAACCCACCCGGCCGGATCGCGCTCCAGTACCAGCGCCGCACCCGCGTGCGCGCCCAGAACCGGTAGAACCCCAGCGTCAGAATGGTCAGAAAACCCGTCCACAGCGTCAGTTTAAAGAGCGGCCAACGCGTGCCCCGCCAATAGCCGTAAAGCTGCGCGTCGTCAGGTGAACTTGTTGTCTCGTGGGAACCCGCGAGGAGCCATCCGTCCGCTTCCGGCCCGCTTGCCGATCCATTCGTCGAGCTCTGGCCGCTCCACGGTTCGGGTCCGCCCGGCAGGGTCGAGCCACGCGAGGCCTTCTGCCATGGTGAAGGTGACGGCATCGCTGAGACCTCCATCCTTGTAGCGCTGCAACCTGACGCCCTTACCACGCCCCATCTCGGGCAATTCGTCCAGCCCAAAGACCACGACTTTGCGGTTTTCGCCCACGCAGGCGACGCTGTCGCCGGTGACGGGCTTGCAGACCAGCGCACGGTTCGGGTCACGAACGTTCAGCGCCTGCTTGCCCGACCGGGTCTGGGCAACCACCTCGTCCTCGGCCACGACAAACCCGTCGCCCGCCGTGGACGCGATCAAAAGCTTGCCGCCCGGACGGTGAATAAAGAGCGAGATTATCTCGGCCTCGTTGGGCAGATCGACCATCAGGCGCAGCGGCTCGCCCATGCCGCGCCCGCCGGGCAAGTTCGACGCCGACAGCGTGTAGAAACGCCCGTTCGATCCAAAGGCCATGATCCGGTCCGTCGTTTCGGCATGGAACACGAAACGTCCCTCGTCGCCGTCGCGGTACTTCAGCTCGCGGTTCAGATCGATATGGCCCGACATCGCGCGGATCCAGCCCATCTTGGAACACACGATCGTCACCGGCTCGCGGTCGATCATCGCCTCGATGGGCACTTCCTCGACCTCCGTGGCCTCGGCAAATGTCGTGCGCCGCGCGCCGCCTTCGGAATTCTTGCCAAACTCCTTGCGCACCTCGCGCAGCTCGCTCGCGATGCGCTGCCATTGCAGCTCTTCGGTGGCCACGAGGTCCATCAGCTCGGCGCGTTCGGCCTCCAGAGCCTCTTTCTCGCGCACCAGCTCCATCTCTTCGAGACGACGCAGGCTGCGCAGACGCATGTTCAGGATCGCCTCGGTCTGCACCTCGGTCAGCGCCGGATCGGGTTCGAGGCCCAGACCGATGGGGCCGACATAATCCTCTTCGTCCCGCGCCCGCGGGAACTCGCGATCCCAGTCCTCGGCCATCAGCGCCACTTTGGGATCGTCGTCGTATCGGATGATATCGATCACCCGGTCGAGGTTCAGAAACGCGATGATCAACCCGTCGAGCACCTCGAGGCGATGCTCGATCTTGCCCAACCGATGCTGCGTCCGGCGCAGCAGAACCTCGCGCCGGTGATCGAGGAAGGCGCGCAGCACTTCCTTCATGGAACAGACCTTGGGCGTCACCCCGTCGATCAGCACGTTCATGTTCAGCGAGAACCGCACCTCGAGGTCCGAGTTGCGAAACAGCATCCCCATCAACACGTCGGGGTCCACATTCTTGGACCGCGGCTCCAGAACGATGCGGATATCGTCGGCGCTCTCGTCACGGACATCGGCCAGGATCGGGACCTTCTTGGTCTGGATCACCTCGGCCAGCTTCTCGATCAGCTTCGATTTCTGGACCTGATAGGGGATCTCGGTGACGACGATCTGCCACTGGCCCCGCGTCAGCTCTTCGCGCTCCCACCGGCACCGCAGGCGGAACCCGCCCCGCCCCGTGCGATAGCTTTCTTCCATGCTCTCGCGGGTCTCGACGATGACACCACCCGTAGGGAAATCCGGCCCCTGCACGTAATCGAGCAGCGTGTCATCGCGCGCATTCGGCGCCTTGATCAGATGCAGGCAGGCATCGATCAACTCATGCAGATTATGCGGCGGAATATTCGTCGCCATCCCCACCGCGATCCCTGCGGCCCCGTTGGCCAGAAGGTTCGGGTAAGACGCCGGCAGGACCGACGGCTCCTGCAAACGGCCATCGTAATTGTCGCGGAAATCGACCGTGTCCTCGTCGATGCCTTCCAGCAGCGCCTCGGCAAAGACCGTCAGACGGGCCTCGGTGTAGCGCGACGCCGCCGGGTTATCCCCGTCGATATTGCCAAAATTGCCCTGACCGTCCACCAGCGGATAACGCACCGCGAAATCCTGCGCGAGACGCGCCATGGCATCGTAAATCGCCCCGTCACCGTGCGGGTGGAAATCCCCCATTGTGTCGCCAGAGATTTTCGCCGATTTCAGGAACTTCCCCTCGGGCGTCAGACGCAGACGCCGCATGGCGTAGAGGATCCGGCGATGAACCGGTTTGAGCCCGTCGCGTGCATCGGGCAGCGCCCGGTGCATGATCGTCGACAACGCATAGGTCAGGTACCGCTCGCCAATGGCGCGGCGCAGAGGTTCTGCCACCTCGTTTAGCACGATATCGTCGTCGTCTTCGCCATTGGCCATAGATGTGGTGTAACCAGACGGATTCCGGGCGTCTAGGGGTCTCGACAGGCGTTCAGCTCGGGACGTCCCAAATTGGTGCTACCAGTAACTAATTTTGAGAAACTGTTAATTTCGAGCGGGGAAGAACGCCAATTCGCTCCCCTTTATGCTAAGATGAGATCGATTCTATTACTGCTGCGACCAAAATCCATTTTATCTGGGGGCCTCTATGGCACGGTTCATTATTGCGACGTTTTTGTTGTTGGGCTGGGGCTTTTACGAGCTCAGCGGAGGTGCGGATTTTACCCCTCCCCAGGCTGAAGCCCGCCCCCTGAATGCGCTCCTGAAAGAAGTAGCCGAGGAAGAAGAGGCCAGAACCCTCGTCGCCCGCGGGGATCAATCGCCCTCCAACGCGCAGATCATCGGCCAGGCCGCACTCCATGAAGAAAAAGCACCGGTCGTGACGCTCGCTGGCCTCTCGACGTCTCTCACTGAAACCAGCACCACCCTTGACGAAGCCCTGGGCGAAGCCGAGGCTAAATTGGAAACCGAAGAACCGGTGGAAACCGTTGCGTCCGCCATCGATTGGCGCGTGGTCAGCGGTACCCGCGTCAACATGCGCAACGGCCCGGGCACCAACCATCAGGTCCTCGATCAGCTCCTGCAGGGCGATCAGGCCGAAGTGCTGCAAGACCCCGGCAACGGCTGGCTCAAGATTCGCGTTGCCAAAAACGGCAGTATCGGCTGGATGTCAGGCAGCCTGCTCACGCCCCTGAACTAAAGCCTGAACGAATTCGCGCACCCGCCGCACCGTAGCCCTTGCATAGGGGCTGCCCATGGGCTTTGTCGGCTTGAGGGGCACAGGCAAGGCGGCGCGCATCATGGCAAAATCGATACTCATCACCGGTTGTTCCAGCGGCATCGGCTATGACTGCGCGATCTACCTGCGCGAAAACGGCTGGCGGGTCTTTGCGTCGTGCCGCAAAGAAGAAGACTGCCAGCGCCTGCGCGACGAGGGGTTCGAGGCCCCGCGCATCGACTACGAAGACGAGGCCAGCATCGAATCCGGGCTGGCCGAGGTGCTCGAGGCCACCGGCGGCACGCTGGACGCGCTCTTCAACAACGGCGCCTACGCTGTCCCCGGCGCGGTCGAAGACCTCCCCCGCGCGGCGCTGCGCCAAAACTTCGAAGCCAACCTCTTCGGCTACCACGACCTGACCTGCCGCGTGATCCCGGTCATGCGCGCCCAGGGCCACGGGCGCATCCTGAACTGCTCTTCCGTGCTCGGGTTTGCAGCCATGAAATGGCGCGGCTCCTACAACACCACGAAGTTTGCCATGGAGGGGCTCAGCGATACGCTCAGGCTCGAAATGCGCAAAACGCCCATCGACATTATCCTTATTCAGCCCGGCCCAATTGGCACAAAAATTCGCGTTAATTCAGTGCCTCATTTCGAGAAATGGATCGATTGGGAAAATTCAGCCCGCCGCGGTCTTTATGAGAAATCGCTGAATAAACGGCTCTACGCCGACAAAATGGGCCCCGACCCGTTCGAGCTCCCGCCCCGCGCGGTGTCGGTCAAGGTGCTCAAGGCGCTCACTGCCAAACGCCCCGCCAGCCGTTACAAAATCACCACGCCCACCTATCTTATGGCTATCTTCCGGCGCGTTTTGCCGCGCCGTGCCATCGATAATATCCTTGCCCGGCTGTAACAGCGGCTTAGGTGCGCGGTAGAGGAAAACATCATGCAAGAACCGCTTCTCGTCATTGTCATCCTGGCCGTCGTGCTCGTCGGCGCGATCCTGGCCTTTGGCATCGGATCCTTCGCCCGTGGGGGCGAGTTTAACAAAAAGAATGCCAACAAGATCATGCGCCTGAGGATCGTCGCCCAGGGCGTCGCGCTCCTCCTGATCATGATCCTGATCGCCTCGCGCGGCGGCTGAAACTGGAGAACTAAATGGTCGTTCTGTCGAAAATCTACACCCGCACCGGCGACGGCGGCGAAACCGCCCTGGGCAACGGCTCGCGCGTGGCCAAACATTCGCTCAGGGTGACGTCCTACGGCACCGTGGATGAACTCAACGCCACCGTGGGCCTCGCCCGGCTCCACGCCGAGGGCACGATGGACGCCCAGCTCTCTGCGATCCAGAACGACCTCTTTGACCTCGGCGCAGACCTCTGCCGCCCCGACATGGAAAAAGACGCCGACGCCGAATACCCGCCCCTGCGCATGACCGCCGCCCAGGTGGACCGGCTCGAGGCGGAAATCGACGAGATGAACGCCAAACTGACGCCCCTGCGCAGCTTCATCTTGCCGGGTGGCTCGGCATTGGCCGCCCATCTCCACCTGTCACGGACCGTGGCGCGCCGCGCCGAACGGCTGTCAGTGGAACTCGGCACGGTAGAGAGCGTGAACCCCGCCGGCGTCAAATACCTCAACCGCCTCAGCGACTGGTTCTTCGTCGCCTCCCGCATCGCCAACAACGACGGAGAGAATGACGTCTTGTGGGTTCCTGGCGCGAACCGCTGAAAGCGGTGAACGGTCCAGTGGACCGTTCAGCGACAGGAAGGGCGGAGCCCTGGCCCAAAGGGCGGGTGCGAACCGCTGAAAGCGACGGGCCACCTGATGGATGTTCAGCATCCGAACGCCAGAAATTGCGGACAAAGCAGACACTTGATTTTCGCGTCGTAATGGCTGCTTTTGGCATCAATCGTGGGCTTCACGCATGAAACTGGGCGGCATGACAAAAAGTCTCGCCGCCCAGTTGGAGCACAAACTGTGCGGTTTATTCAGCAGTCAATTGTGCAATTGCACCGGTCCAGTCTTCCAGATGGTAGATGTGTGTGATCAGCCCGTCATCGACAGTTACAATATCAATAGACATGATCTCGAACGCGTTACCAGTTGCTGGATCGACGCCAAGAAACGGTCCCACCGGAGTACCAGTCGCTGTGCCGCGCACAACGAAGCGTCCGTCGAGTTCGATGATCTCATCAGGGGTCCACGTCAGATCGGGCACGACCTGTCCTAAAAACGCAACCGTGTTAAGCATGCCCTGCGCACCCGGCCCGCCGGGAGGCGTCGGGATCGAGACGACATCAGGGGAGAACAGCTCAAAGTACCTGGCCTCTGTCGTCTCGGCCGGAGCCGTCAGGATATCTGAGTAGAATGCACGGACCATATCCAAATCGCTTGCGCTCGCAGACCCGGCAAATGTTCCGACCGCGACTGCGGCTGCAATAAGTGTTTTCTTCATGACCATGTCTCCTTGCCCGACCGTCGCGGGCCTTGGTTGTATTTTTACGTACCGAGTGGTACGCTTTTCTATCTCGTAGGTCAAGAATTAAATACCATGTGGTACGAAAATATGGATGAACCCGAAAAACCCAAACGTGGCCGCCCCAGCAAGATGAATGCCGAAAGCGTGCTGGATACGGCCACAAAGGCCTATTGGAGACGCGATCCCGCAGACGTCTCGATCAATTCCATCTGCGAAATGGCCAAAGTTTCGAAACCCGCGCTCTACCGGGAGTTCGGAAATGAAGACGGGCTGATGGCTGCGGTGCTGGAACGGTATGCCGAACAGGTCTTGTCTGAGATTTTCGACATTCTGGCCAAAGCCATGCCTGTGCCAGAAACGCTTAACGCCCTGAGGCGGTTCGCAAGCGACAGCGTGACGATGGAAACGGGATGTGTGTTCTACAAAATGCGCGCCGGCAAACACCGTCTGGGTCCAATAACGCGCAGCAGGGTTGAGGCGATTGACACTGGGGCCGTCGATGCCTTCAAGACCTATCTGGAAGCACGCCGCTTGGATGGGGGCTGGACCAACGCTGTCCCTACGGCTGTGGCTGCCAGATACCTTGTCGAACAGCTGGGATTGGCCCTCACCCAACGCGCGGCTGGTGAGGACCCGGACCAAGTTCGTGGCACGCTTGAGCTGGCGCTCGCGGCAATACGTTAATCACGCCACCTGTCTCTGAGAAACGGACATTCATTCGCGGCGCAGCATCGGTCAGATTGGGCTCAAAGCGGACTCCCCGACGCCGAGCCACTCTGCGACCAAGCTCCAAACCAGCACGATCCCTAGAGCTCCAACAACTAGCTAGTCTTGACCTAACCACCCCGCCCCCCTAATCGATCCATATCCGCCCGCCGGGACGACCGGCCGAGACAGGGCATCGCCAGGACGACCTGCAAAAACGGAGGTCGACATGGCCTGGATTTATCTCTTCATCGCCGGCGGGCTCGAGGTCGCCTGGGCCGCGGGCCTCAAGAAACTGGGGCTCGGTTTCTCATGGACCCTAGGTGCGCTCACCATCCTCGCCATGATCGCCAGCATCGTGACGCTCTACCTCGCCATGGCCCGGCTTCCGCTCGGGATCGCCTATCCGATCTGGACGGGCATTGGCTCTGTCGGCTCGGTTCTCGTGGGCGTTTTGGTCTTTCACCAGCACCTGAGCGTCACCGGCATCGCAGGCCTGATCCTGCTCGTCACCGGCATGTTCCTCATCGGCTCCGACGCGCATTAGGACAACGGAGGCATCGATGTGACCACCGATGCCTAGAGAGGAGAGGGCTAAGAGCCGTCCATGAGCACGATCGAAGCGTTGAAGCGATCCGACCTTGCAGGCTGGCGGCACCCCGATCAGCCGGACCTAGAACCCGGCATTCGGCGCCCCGCCGCCCTCAGGCCGCCGAATGCCCGTTATACCAGTCGATCATCTGCTCGAGATGCTCTGAATGGTACGTATAGCCCCGGAACCGCTGCGTCGTGCCCTCCACCCAGTAGAGCTTTTTGTCTTCTACAGGGATCGCGTCATAGACCGCCTGCACGTCCTCTTCGGCGTAGGTGAAGGAATCCTTCCGAACCTGCGTCACAAAGGTCGGGATGCGCACGGCGGCGGCGTCGAGGATGGGCGAGGAATCGTCGATCCGATAGCCCCAGATCTCGTTGTAATGGCGCGCAAAGGCGTCATAGCCTTTTTGACCCAGCCGCAGGCTCTTGGACAGACGCCGCACCAGCGCGTCCCCGGAAATCGGCTGTGCCAACACCATGGAGGCGATGCCCTCGAACGCCTCGAGTGCCTTGTTCATCGCGACCAGGGTGGAGTTGCCGCCCAGGCACATGCTGTGCAGATGGATTTCCATATCCTTCGTATCAGCACGCCCCCGGACATACTCGAGCGACCCGAGAACGTCTTTGTACTCAAAGAATTTGGGGTTGTAGCTGCCGCCCTGCGCCGGCTCGCTGAACCCGTGATTGCGCAAGTCATAGGCCAGCACGTTGTATCCGGCCTCTACGAGGGCCTTGTACTTGGGCAGGAAATTCACCTCGAAACCACCCGCTGACCGCCAGCCCTTCAGATGCCCGGCATAGCCATAGCGATTGCCGGGGGAGAAGCGGTTGCAAATGACGATCCGGTTCGATGGCGATTTCGCCGGCATGTACCACCCTTCCAGCGTGATCCCGTCCACGGCCTGAAAAGAGACGTCCTCATTGTCCAACCCGTATTCATCGGGGCGGCGCAGGATTGGCGAACGCTGCGAGACGGCGATGATCTTGGCGATGCGCTTCATAACAAGATTGGCAATCATGGTTTTTTCCGCGGGGCTGTGTCGTTTCGGGTTGCTGAGGGAACTTTACGAGTTTATGTATTTCGTTAAATCGTCATTTTACGATCATACGGAATTCGTCAAGATGGAAATGAGCACATCCGAGAGAAATTTCGCCGCCGCCGCCCTCGCGGTCTTCCAGCGTTACGGCGTGCGCAAGGCGACGATGGAGGAAATCGCGGCCGAAGCAGGGGTCTCAAAGCCCACGCTCTACGCCACGTTTCGTAACAAGGACGCAGCCCTGGGTGGCGCGATCCGACTCGCCAAGAACGCGCAGCTCACGGCCGCGCAAGAGGCATGGACAGCCGCGCCAACCCTGTCGGATCAGCTCGACATTTTCCTCGATCAACTGGTGCTCACAGGCTTCGACATGCTCCACAACGCGCCCGACGCAGCCGCCTTCGAGAACGCCGTGGGCGAGGCCAGCGCCGAGGCGATCACAGTGACGCGCGAGACCGAGATCGACGCGGTACGCGCGCTCTTTGACGGGCAACGGATGCTAGCGACCCACGGCCTCGACGCCGCCGGATTTGCCCGGTTCTTCGTCGACGCTGCCATGAACGCCAAACGCCTCGCGCAAACACGCGCAGAGCTCGAAGACCACCTTCGCACGCTCAAGGCCACAGCGCTGGGGCTGGTGAACGAAGGCTAGGCAGGTACAGCGGGAACATCCCAACCTACGGATCGTAATCTTCCCAGAACACCGACACAGTTGAAAACGCCCACAGCCACGCGACCGCGATCGCCAGCCCACCGGGCAGCGCGAGAATGCCCGTTTTCACCCCATAAACACCGAGCCAGAAGAGCAGCTGTTGCAGGATCCCGGTAAACACCTTGCCGATCAGGAACGTGCCGACACCGGGCAGGAAGAGATTAACGAAACCAGCAAACTTCATGCATGATCCAACTCTTCCTACGCAAGTTTGGGCAGAAGTAAGCAATCAGGCCGACACTGGTCAACTTGGCTGATGTTCATCGCTCGGTCGGCTATTCGCTCTCTCCTCAAGATATGGATCGTTCTGGAAAGGCTTGCCGAGGCAGATCCCAAAGTTTATCTTTCCAGAAAGATAAACTGTGAGAGAAAAATTCCACCGGAAGGCCAGCGTCTATGTCCGATCGAACTTACCCCAAATGGATTTACTACTACCTGTGGTTCGTCACGTGCGTTTCCATCGTGTTTGCTGCAATAATCTATGTCAATCCGGCGGCAATGTGGGGACATTGGGAAGCGGCAGAGGCCGGAGGCGCATTCAGTCTGGCCGGTCCGGCGGGGCTCTTCTGTGCACGCAACCTCGGCACAGCGGCGATGGGAGCCTACGCTCTGCTGAGCAAATCACGCCCCATGATGGAAAGCTTCTTGGTATTCCGAATAGTCGTGGATTTCCTTGATGGCACCCATGCCTTGATCGGTGGAAACACACCCATCATTGCTATCGGTTTTGGCACTGCAGCACTGCAGGTCTTCATGTTGTGGAAAGTAAGGCAATTTCACAGGAGCACCCACCAGCACTGATGAAAACCGGACGCCAACGCGACATGCAAGATTTATGCCCCGGCCTCAATTCAGCAACTGAAACAACGCAGCCACACGGCAGTAGCCCAATCCAACTCTACCGGAAAACCCGGTAGTACAGCCAATCCGGCCAGAACTGTGACACGCGGAAAAGCCAGGAAAACACGGTGGGAAAGCTGCGCTTGAACCCGCCCAGTTTCATGTGGTTGAAAAAGACTTCCGCCGCCTCATCAGGCTCCATGATGAAGGGCATCTTGAAATCATTCTTGTCGGTGAGGCGGGTCTTGATGAAGCCCGGATTGATCACCTGCACGTCGATGCCGGTGTCTTTCAGATCGGCATAAAGCCCCTCAGCCAGATACATCACCGCCGCCTTCGAGGCGCCATAGCCTACGGTGCGCGGCAGGCCCCGGAACCCGCTCAGCGACCCGGTAATCACGATGTGGCCGGCGTCCCGCGCCGCCATTTGCGGCATCACCGCGCCCAGCGTGCGGAACGCGCCCATCATGTTGATCTCGACCATCTGCGTGGCCTTCTCGGCGTCCCAGTCGGCCGCGGACATCGGCCAGTAGACACCCGCCAGATAGACATAGCCGTCGACTTCACCGATCTCGGCCATAGCGGCATCGACGCTCGCCTGATCGGTAACGTCACACACCACCGCCTGCGCCGGGCCCGGCAGCTCGGTCACCAGCTCGTCCAGCCGGTCCTTGGACCGGGCCGACACGATCAGCTCGGCACCCGCCTCGCTCATCTTCATAGCCAGAGCGCGCCCGAGACCCTCGGACGCGCCCACTAGCCAATACCGTTTGCCGCGTACTTTGCGCACTACTGCTCCTTGGGTCGCATGGTCGCCACCAGCTCGGCGACCTTGATGCCGAACTTGCGGAACTGCGACCGGTTCATGATCGTGCCGTTCTCGACCAGATACATCCAGTCTGTGGTGCTCAGCACGTGGCCGCCGCTCTCTTCGGGCAGCCGGATATTGTAGTTCAACTGCACCGCGTTACCGGACTGCTTGCCCAGCCCCGTGCCCACCAGATCATCGGCATCCGCCTTGATCGTGCCGTCATTGCCAAGCGTCAGCCGCCATTCGCGGTCCTGAACGCGCCCACTGTCATAGCGGAACGTCTCTTTCATCACGCCGATGTTGCCGTCCCAATGGGCGTCAAAATCCGCCACGAACCGCGATGTCACGCGCCCGGTGGGCCCGTAAATCACGCCCTCGCACAGGATCGGCCCCTGCAAATGCTGGCGAATGTCAAACTGCGGACCCGCCGTGGCATAATCCGCCGGTGCCTGCGCCTTGAACGACCAGCGCGACGCAATCAGGAGCGACGTTCCAACCACAAACGCCGCGCCAATCAGTAGGTAGATGTATTCCATCGTTGCCTCCTAAATCTTCGTCAGATCGGTTCGTGCGAGGATCCCGATGGCCAGAATCTTCAGGCCGCAGGGAACCAGTGCGTAAAGGATCGTCAGAAGTGCCAATGCCTCGGGGGGTTGTGTTGCGGACCCCGCTTCAAACCCCGAGGCATCGAGAAGCGGTAGAAGCACGATGGCAGCGATCGCCAGCGTGAATTTCTGAACGAGGGACCACAGGCCAAAGCCCTGTCCCCCATTGGGTGAGATAGCGGCCAAGCGGGCCGAGAAAAGGGCTGGGAGCAAAACAAGATCCGCCCCGATCGTCGCACCCGAAGCGATGCAGATGATCGCGAACAGATGCTGATCGCCCGGCCCCAGCAAAAGCGTGAATCCAAAGGCCACAATCGCGCTGACCATGGCAAAGAACAGGACCGGTTTGGGCCCGTAGACCCGCGCCGCCTTGGACCAGAACGGCGCCGTCGCTGCCCCCGCAAGGAAAAACAGAACGAGGAGAGGACCTTCCCAGCCGGGCGCCTCCAGACGGCTTTCGACGTAAAACAGGAACATTGTCGACGACACCGCCAGCGGCGTCGCATTGACCAGCGCCAGGATCAGCAGCTTGACCGCCAGCCGGTCGGACAGGATCGCGCGCAACGGCGTGGCCTCAGACTCCATCTGGCGCGACCATTCCGGCCCCATGGCCAGCACGGCAAAGGCCACGACGACGGCGAAAGAGATCGCAAAGGTCGCGAAGGGGGCCGCGACATAGCTTTCCAGCAGCGTCGGCGCCACGGCCGCGATGCACACGCCCAAGAGTGCCCCACCCTCGCGCCACGCCGCCAGACGCACATGCCCGCCGCGGATCTGCCCGGCTTTTTGCACGCCCTGCGCGTAGAAGTTGATGGTCAGGAAGGAATAGCTCGAAAAGAGCAGCGTGATCGTCAGCGCAAACCACGCCAGCGGCCAGATCGGCGGCACGACGGCGAAAAGCCCGTACATCGACAGCCCGAGCACCGCACCCCCGATGGCCACGGCCAGCCCGCGAAACGCGCCCAGCCGTTCGCTCAGCCACCCCAGCGCCGGGTCCTGCACCGCATCAAAGAGGCGCAGCCAGAACAGCACCGCCGCAATCCCGGTGAGCGAGACCCCGTAGGCTTCGGCATAGAAAGGCGGCGCGTAGATATAGATGGGCAGCCCCGCCGCCGCGAGCACCGCGCCAAAGAGCGAATAAGAGGGCAGACGCTCTCTCATCTCGGGGGCGGTTGCCGCGATCACCGTGACACCTCGTCGGACGGTGCCTCAGGCTGCGGGCGGTACTTCACGCCCTTCCACCACAGGATCAGCGCCTGCCAGTGGATCAGTGCCAGCACCCGGCGCGACCCCAGCGGGCGGCGCAACGCGCTGCGCAGGATCCCCCATGACGACAGCCGCCGACGCGGCCCGGCGAGTGTCGCCACCAAACCGCCATTGCCCTGCTTGTAGTCGATTACCAGCCAGATCTTGTCGGGCTGGATATCAAAACGGAACTTGTAGCCGCCCTCGACGGGCATGAACGGCGACACGTGCATGACCTTGGTGGCCTGCACCTCTACGCCCTTCGTCAGCGGCTGCAGATCATCGGTGTGGCAGAGATACGAGTGACGGTCGCCAAAGGTGTTTGTCACCTCCGCGATCACGATCCGCATCTCGTCCTCGCCATCGTAGCACAGCCAGAACGACACCGGGTTGAACACGTGCCCCCAGTATCGCGGCTGGGCGAGCAGCTCGATCCGCGCGGGATCGGGCAGACCGTGCGCGGCCAGCACCTCGCGCACCCAGGGGGCACCCACGCCCTCTTTGGGCGCGCCGCCATGATCGCTGTCATGGAGCGAGGCAACCCCCGCCCGGTTGCGACCAAAGAGCCACGGCTTCCTCAGCTTCGCCTCAGGATCGAGGAGCACATAATCCACCGTATAGCGGAACGCGTTTTTCGTCGCGCCGCGCCGACCATGAAAGGTCTCGCCGGGGATATGCTCCACGAATGCCATTACTCGGCGGCCACCTGCATCGCCGCGCGGGCCTCGATGGCCTCCACCACGTCCACGGCACTGGAAATGCCGTCCTCGTGGAACCCGTTCTTCATCCAGGCGCCGCAGAACCAGGTGCCATTGTCACCGTTAAAGAGGCGGATCGCCTCCTGCGCGCGCAGGGCGGCGGCGTCAAAGACCGGGTGCCGGAACGTGTATGTGTCATGGATCAGCTCTTCGCGGATCGCTTTCTGCGAATTCAGCGTCACGAAGTAGTTCGTGGGGCCGGGGATATTCTGGAGACGGTTGATCCAGTAGGTCAGATCGATGATCTCGCTGCCCGGCGTGTGGGTGTAATTCCAGGAGGCCCAGACCGGCTTGCGCTTGGCCATGACCACCGGGTCGGAATGCATCACCGCATGGTTCGGCTGATAGGCCACCGCGCTCAGCGCCGCGCGCTCCTGCGGGCTCGCATCGGACAACAGACGCAGACTGTCATCGGAATGGGTGGCAAAGACCACCTCGTCGAACTGCTCCCATTCGGCACCCTGCGCCTTTACCTCGACGCCCAGCCCCGTGCGGCGCACGCCGTCGATGCCTGCACCAAGCCGCAGATCAACGCCCGCGCGCACCATGCGTTCCTGCAGGCGGCTCACGTATTGGATGGATCCACCGTCCACCGTATACCACTGGTGCTGCCCGCCATCGTGCATCAGCCCGTGGTTGCGGAAGAAATCGACCAGCGCGCGCGCCGGGAAATCGGTGATCTTTGTCGTCGGCGTCGACCAGATCGCGCCCGACATCGGCAAAAGGTAATAGTCGCGGAACCAGTCGCCGAGGCCCATGACCTCGATCAGCTGGCCCACCGTCATCTGATCATCCACGATCCCATCGGCCTCTTTGCCAAACCGGATCATGTCGCGCAGCATCTTGTAGAACGCGGGCCGCAGCAGGTTGCGCTTTTGCGCGAAAATCGCCGACCGGGCCAGGATACCGTATTCAAACGCGCCGTTTCCCACAGAACAGCCAAAACTCATGTCGCTGCGGGCAATCGGCACCGCCAGCTCGTGGAACAGCGCCGTCAGGTGGGGGTAGGTCGCGTAGTTGAAAACCAGAAATCCCGTATCCACCGGTTGCTGGTTTTTGCCTGCAAAAACCGTCCTAGCATGGCCGCCCAGACGCTTTTCTGATTCGAACAACACCACCGCGTTAGAGCCCGAAAGAAGATGCGCCGCGCTCATTCCCGAGATGCCGCCGCCGATGATGGCGATGCGTTTCGGCCCCCCGAGCCCCAATTCAAATGGCATATTGTTGCCCTTTTCCCTTGTCTTACTCATTTCTCTACGCACGAGGGCAGTCCGTGGATGAATTTGAGAAATTCTTTTATTTGGAGTGATCCAAACCCGGCACACTGCCGTATACTCATCATGTTAACGTCCGCCACTCCGGCTCAGGAAAAGGGTGCACCTAAGGCCAAGATGTCTTATGGTGCTGTCAATCGATTGACAACTTCTCCTGACAACCCACGTGGTGGAGCCGCAAACGTGAACGTACATAAACGCGTGCACAGCAAGGACTGGGTGGCAGAAATAGCTGCCATTCAGCTGAATCAGGACCAGACGGCCTTTGCCGCTCTGTTTCAGCACTTTGCACCACGCGTGAAAGCGTTCTTGATGAAGTCGGGGGCAGACGCCGCCCTCGCAGAAGAAACGACGCAGGAGGTGATGGCCACCCTGTGGACGAAGGCACATTTGTTTGATCCAACCCGCGCTTCCGCGGCGACCTGGATCTTCACGATCGCACGGAACCGTTCGATTGATGCCATTCGGAAACAGCGCCGGCCGGAACCAGAGGACCTCCCCTGGGGGCCCGAAGCCGAACCGGACCAAGAAGAGTCCATGGCCCTGCAACAGGAGAGTAACAAACTGGCTCAGGCCCTGTCTGAGCTGCCGGAGAAGCAAAGGATACTGGTCGAACGGGCCTATTTCGGTGACCTCAGCCACAGCGAAATCGCTGCGGAAACCGGACTACCCCTTGGAACGATCAAGTCCAGAATTAGGTTGGCGCTGGAACGACTGCGCCACGCAATGAAATGAGAAGCCAGATGAGTGAGAACGTAAAACATCACCTCACCGACCAGCTCCTGATGTCCTACGCCGCGGGCACCCTGCCCGAGGCATTCAGCCTCGTTGTCGCAACACATATTTCTCTGTGCGATGACGCCCGCGCTCGCCTGCACGAATTCGAGGCCGTCGGTGGTGCCGTGCTGGACGAGACCAAAGAGGTAGAGCTCGGTGAGGGGGCGCTTGAGGCAACGCTGCGCCTGATCAGTGAGAAAGCCAAAGACCCGATCAAAACGGAACGCGTCTCTGAGGGCGTATTCCCTACCCCGCTGCAGCAATATGTCGGCGGTGATGTGGAGACTGTGAAATGGCGTCGCGTGGGTGGCGGCGTTAAACAGGCAATCCTCAAAACATCAGACGACGCCAACGTGCGCCTGCTCTATATCCCTGCCGGGTGCGAGATGCCGGACCATGGTCACCACGGGACCGAGATGACGCTCGTGCTTCAGGGCGCGTTCGAGGACGAAGATGGCCGCTTTGAACGCGGTGACATCGAGGTCGCCGACGAACACTTGGAAAACACGCCCATCGCCGCCGATGGCGAGGACTGCATCTGCCTGACGGCCACGGACGCACCGTTGAAATTCAACAGCCTCCTGCCCCGCGTCGCGCAGAAATTCCTGCGGATCTGACCCGGCTCAGATTTGATCTGTAAGTTGCCGCGCGGCCCCGGCCAGCGCGGCAATTTCGTTCTCAGAGGTCGCGCCAATCAGCAAAATGTCGTGGTCCTCGGTCTGCCAACGGCTCGCCATGAGGCCCGATACCGCAAAAGCATCCTGCGCCTCAGCCCCTGCGCCGCGCTCGGTCAGACACAGCGCCAGCGGCGTACCACCCGGCAGTTGATAGACCATCTGCACAATGGGCCGATCGCCCAGCCCCAGAACCTGTGCGCGCAGCAACATCGCGCCGCCCATTTCCGCATTCTCAAAGACGCTGAGATCTGCGCCCACGGCTGCCCCGGCCCGCGACAACTGCGCCGCGACCTCCCCGGGCCCCGGCTCCAAAACGGCCACGGTTTCTGGCTGGTAGAGCACTTGGTAATCCGCCACCGCCACGACCCACGCCTTGGGTGCGTCAGGCTCCTGCGCGACCCACCAGCCGCCGGCCAGGCCCACCAACAAGGCAATCGAGGCCACCGCCGCCACCATGGCACCGCGCCAAACTGCTTCCGCAGGGGCTGCCGCGACCTCTGATACAGGCGTCGGACGCAGCGCTGCAAAAGCTTCGGCCACCGGCTCAGCCACCGGATCCAACGCCATGAGCCGCGCTTCCAGGCCTGCATCAGCTTCCACAGCCGCCTCGAGCTCTGCCACTTCCGCGTCAGACAACTCTCCGGCCAGATATTTTTCCAGAGTGGCATCCGTCACCATCAGCCCACGCGTCCTTTACTCGCTTCTTCATCCGCCAACGGGGCCAGCCGCTTGCGCGCCGCCGCCAACCGCGACATCACCGTTCCAATGGGCACGTCCAAGACGACCGCCGCCTCGCGATATGTGAATCCTTCGACATATACGAGCACAACCGTATTCCGGATTGCCTCGGGCAGGCCCATCACCCCGTTAAACACTTCAGCAGCGAAAATATTCGCTTCGGTGTCAAAACGATCCGCCATGTGTTCGGCGCGCACGGATTCCAGGCTCTCGGTGCGGCGGATCGCTTCACGGCGGATCTCGTTCAACCAGATCGACCGGCACAGCGTGAAAACCCAAGCTTTGAAATTTGTACCGGGTTGGAATTGATGCGCGCGCTCGATGGCACGAACGCTCGTCGACTGTGACAGATCATCAGCCAGCTCAGGCCGCCCGCTCAGTGACAGCGCAAACCGCCACAGGGACGGGAAAACAGAGACAAGCTCTGCATCCAAACTGCCCTGGCAATTTTTCTCAGTCGTCACCGAATAAACCCCGACGGTCGCGTGTTTACGAAACATGCGACGGTAAAAATCAAACGCGCAATTAAAAATCTCGGGAGGATACAGATGATCAGACTAGCACTCGCCACCGCACTCGCCTTTGCCGCCAGCACGGCCACGGCAGAAACATGGACACTGGACGGCGACAATTCCAAGGTCGGCTTCGGCTCGGTGAAATCGGATTCCATCGGCGAAGGACACAGCTTCTCCGGCCTCACCGGCACCGTTTCCGAAGACGGCACCGTCGACATCACCCTCGATCTGTCCACCGTAAACACCAATATCGACATCCGTAACGAGCGGATGCAGGAACACGTCTTCAGAATGGCCCCCTCCGCCCAGCTCATGGCCGAGGTCGACATGGGCGCGATGGAGGCGCTCGGCGTCGGTGAAACCATGACCGCCCTCGTCGAAGGTACGCTGATGTTCCTGGGTCAGGAGGTCTATGTCGACCTTCCCGTCATCGCCGCACGTCTCAGCGACGAAAGCGTCCTGATCGTCTCCGACGGCGTGACCTATATCTCGACCGAGGAACTGGGCGTCGATGAAGGCATCAACAAACTGATGGAACTGGCCGGTCTCGAACGCATCGACCGCGCCGTGCCGGTGACCGTACGCTTCATGTTCAACGCCGGCGCTGACAGCGCCTGAGTGACGTCGCGCACCCTCCGCCCCGTGCAGTAGGGTGCGCATCGCGCACCTCTTACCAATTTCTGAACTACCCCCTGGCCAAGCGTTTTTTCGTTAACGCGCCCGGCCCGGATTCAGAGCCATACGTTTTCCATACGCTGTCCATACGGATTCTGGCTGCGATGATCCGCCGCGTTCGGTACTTCGTTAACGCCGGATGATCGCCGGTTGCTGGCTCACCGCCGCAGGGGTGTCTTCGCCCTCATTGGCCAGCTCATCAAAGTCGAACGCATCGAGCCGCCGCGCCCGGTTCCCGGCCTTGGTGGCGCTGATCTTGATCTCTTCGATGTCCTTTTGCGCCTGGCCAAAATGACGGTCCAGATTGCCCACCCGCGTGCCCAGACGCTCCACATCACCGTGCAAGAGCGCCAGCTCCTTGCGGATCTTTCCGGCCTGCTCGCGCATGCGCGCATCTTTCAGGATCGCGCGCATGGTGTTCAGCGTAGCCATGCAGGTCGTGGGCGACACGATCCACACCCGCGCCGAGAAACCCTCGCGCACGAGTTCGGGGAAATTCGCGTGCAATTCTGCATAGATAGCCTCGGAGGGGAGGAACATCAGCGCCCCGTCGGCGGTCTCTCCCTCGATGACGTATTTCTCGGAAATGGCCTTGATATGGGCCTTCACATCGGTGCGGAATTGCCGCGCCGCGGCCTGTGCATCGGCCTCCGTTTCGGCGGCACGCAGACGCTCATAGCCTTCCAGCGGGAACTTGGCGTCCACCACGATGGGCCCCGGCGGGTTTGGCAGGTGGATCAGGCAGTCCGCCCGGCGTCCGTTCGAGAGCGTCGCCTGAAGGCTATAGCTGTCGGCGGGCAGTGCTTTCGAGACGATATCGTTCAGCTGGATTTCCCCGAACGCACCCCGCGTTTGCTTGTTGGAAAGGATATCCTGCAAGGATAGGACATCGCCGCTGAGCTTGGTGATATTGTCTTGCGCCTTATCAATCGCCGTCAGCCGCTCCTGCAACTGCCCCAGTGACTGCGCGGTGTTCTTCGCCGAGGTCGCCAGATTGAGGTTCATCTGCTCGGTCACGTTCTGGAGCCGCTTTTCCATCAGCGCCAGCATCTGCGCCTGACTTGCCGCCTGCGCGTCTGATACGTGGGTGAGCCCGCCGGACAGCTGCTGCTGACCATTGGCCAGCGCCTCAACCCGTTGCCCCAGCACACCCAATTGCTGCGAGAGCGGCAGCGCCACTTCCGCCGATTTCCGTGCCGCGCGGAGCGTCGCGATAAGCAAAATCAACAGGATCACAGCCCCGATCACACCCCACAGGCGCGGGTCACTCCAGGTGATTATTTCGCCGCCAATCTCGATCATGATCGCCCGAAAAGTCTTTCAATATCAGATAGTTTCAGCTCCACATAGGTGGGGCGTCCGTGGTTGCACTGGCCCGAATGAGGCGTGGCCTCCATCTGTCTGAGAAGCGCGTTCATCTCGTCTGCCTGCATCCGTCGCCCGGTGCGCACCGACCCGTGGCAGGCCACCCGGCTCAGCACCGCTTCGATGCGATCCGCTACGGCGCGCGAGGTGCCGCCATCGGTCAACTCGTCCAGCACGTCGAGCATCAGCGCCCGCGCATCGCACTTGCCCAACAGCGCCGGAACCGCCTGGATCGCCACCGATCCCGGCCCAAAAGGTTCCACCACCAGACCCAGCGCGGCGAGGTCGTCGGCCTGCCCGAGGATCGTGGCGATATCAGCGGCGGAAAGCTCAACGATTTCAGGGATTAACAGAGCCTGCGAGGCCACCCCGTTCTCGGCAATCTGCGCCTTCAGCTTTTCATAGACCAGCCGTTCATGGGCCGCGTGAGCATCCACCAGGACCATGCCGTCCTTGGTCTGTGCGAGGATGTAATTCTCGTGCAAATGCGCCCGCGCCGCGCCCAGCGGGTGGTCAATTTCCCCAGCGGATTCAGGCTCCACCCGCGCCGCCGGAGCCTCTGCAAAACCGGCGCCGTAGGGTGGGGTTTCACCCCACCGCTCCCGTACGGGACGCGGTGTGCGAGACGCGAAATCCATTTGATAAACAACGTTTTGCGGCGGCTCAGACGCTTCTGGGCGCATCGCCTCCAGCGTCTCATCCGCCACCGTTGTCGAGGCCCGGTGCCCGGCCCCGCCCAGCGCGCTCCGCAGCCCGTTCACCACGAGGCTCCGCACCGCCGAAGGCTCGCGAAAACGCACCTCCGATTTCGCCGGATGCACGTTCACATCGACCCGCGTAGGATCACACTCCACAAAGAGCGCCACCGCCGGATGCCGGTCCCGGCTCAGGAAATCCGCATAGGCCCCGCGCAGCGCCCCGATGAGCAGTTTGTCCCGCACGGGACGCCCGTTCACAAAGAGGAATTGCGCCACCGCCGCGCCCCGCGAATAGGTCGGCAGCGCGGCATAGCCGGTCAGCGTCACACCTTCTTTTTCGGCGTCCACCAGCACCGCGTTTTCAACGAAATCGCGACCCAGTATCTGGCCCAATCGCGCGCCCAGCGCAGTGAACACGTCGCCACTGCACGCATCCGCGCGCAGCACTTCACGCCCGGTGCCGAGGTCGCGCAGGGTAAAGGAAGTATAGGGTTCCGCCATGGCGAGACGCTTGACCACATCCGCTATGGCCTGCGCCTCCGCCCGATCGGTGCGGAGAAATTTCAGCCGTGCAGGGGTCGCGAAAAAGAGGTCGCGCAGCTCGACCACGGTGCCCTTGCTGAGCGCCGCAGGTTTGACCGGGGACATCTCGCCGCCCGTGACGCTAAGGCTCGCCGCGTCGGCCCCGTCCACGCGCGAGGTCACAGTCAGCCGTCCGACGGCACCCAGGGACGGCAGGGCCTCCCCCCGGAACCCAAAGGTGTGGATATTCAGCAGATCAGAGCCATCGATCTTGGACGTCGCGTGCCGGGCCAGCGCCAGCGGCAAGTCGTCCGCCGCGATCCCGCAGCCGTCATCGGTGACACGGATCAGGGATTTACCGCCATCCGAATAGGCCACCTCGATCCGGGTCGAACCAGCATCGATGGCGTTTTCCACCAGCTCTTTCACAGCGCTGGCGGGACGTTCCACAACCTCGCCAGCCGCGATCCTGTTGATCGCCGCCTCGTCCAGCTGCCGGATCACCGGCGCGGGGCTCATGTTGGGGTTCGCGTTGGCCATGCCGCTATAGGTAGCATGGCCCGCGCAGATTCGGAAAGGATCAGTTGGTGCTGGCGAGGCCCTCTGGCTGCCCCACCACGACGAAGTGCAAGTCGTCCGCGATCAGCAGTTCGCGGGCCACGCGGTTCACTTCCTCGATGGGCACGGCGTTCAGCTTGTCATTGCGGGTCGCGATGTAGTCGAGACCCAGATCAGACTGCTGCATCCCGGCCAGAATGCTTGCGATACGGGAGTTCCCGTCAAAGCGCAGCGCATAGGCACCGGTGAGGTAGGTCTTGGTGCGGTTCAGCTCTTCTTCGGTGACGCCCTCTTCGGCGATGCGCGCCCATTCGGCGCGGGTAACGTCGATGGCCTCTCCGATGGTTTCGTTAGAGGACCGGACCCGCCCGATAACCATTTCCGCGTGGTCCTTGGGCAGAAGGAAAGAGGAGATGCCGTAGGTCAGCCCCCTCTCTTCACGCACCTCCATACCGAGCCGGCTCTCGAGCCCGCCCCCACCCAGAATTTCGTTCAGCAGGAAGGCGGCAAAGTAGTCCGGGTCGTCCCGCTCGATGCCGGCATGCCCAAAGAGCGCCGTGGATTGCGGCCCTTCGAATTCGATGACCGTCACGCCACCCGGCAGCGCGTAGTCCACCTCTGGCGGCAGCGGCGGGCCGCTTTCCGGCAGTGCGCCCAGCAGGTCGTCAAGGATCACGCCGAGCTCGTCGGCGGTAATGTCCCCCACCGCCCCGACAAAGAGCCGATCCTTGGCCATGGCAGCAAGGCGCGCTGCCTCGAGGTCTTCGGCGGTAAGTGCCGCGAGGCTCTCCAATGTGCCGTCAGAATTCGTGCCATAGGGATGGTCGCCGAACGCCAGCTCAAAGTAGCGCGCGGACGAGATTTCGTCGGGATCCTTCACGTCCGAACGGATCGAGGTTTCCACCTGCCCCTTCACGCGGGTGATCGCCTGCTCGTCAAAGCGCGGCTCCTGAATTGCCGCGCGCAGCAGCGCCAGCGAGGCATCGCGGTTCTCAGTAAGAAACTCGGCGCTGATCGACACGGAATCGTCAAAGGAATCAAAGGTAAACCGCGCCGCCAGCGTCTCTCGCGCTTCTGCAAAGGCGCGCGCATCCATGTCGGCGGCCCCTTCTTCGAGAAGCGCCATCATCAGGTTGGTCGCCCCGCGCTTGCCCGGCGCATCCAGCGATGTGCCCCCGCGAAAGCGGATTTCGAGCGCGGTGAAGGGGATCGACGGCTCTTCTACCAGCCATGCCTTGATTCCGCCCGGTGAGGTGATTTCCTGAATATTGACCTCGGCCCAGGCCGGTGTGGTCAGCGCGAGAAGCGCGGCAAAGATGCGGCCAATCATTGGGACACCTCCTGAGTGTCGGCGGCCATCAGCCAGCCTGTGACAGCGTTGGAACGGTCAAAAATGCGTTCCGCGGCGGCGATGATTTCATCCCCGGTGATCGACTGGATCACATCGGGCCATGCCTGCACGTCCTCGACGGTCAGCCCCTGTGTCAGCGCCGCCCCATAGCGGCGGGCCAGCGCGTTGACGTCGTCGAGCGCATAGATCTGCGCGGCGCGCCACTGCGCCTTGATCCGGTCGAGCTGTTCCTGATCCACGCCCCGTTCGATAAAGGCCGCGATTTCGGCGTCCACGGCATCCTCGATCTCTTGCAGGCTCACGCCCTGAGAGGGAACAGCGACCAACGAAAAGCTCGCCGGATCGAGCGATTGGTCGGTGTAGTAGGCACCGGTAAAGACTGCCTTGCCCTGATCGAACTCGAGCGTTTCACCGAGCACAGAGGTGGCTCCGGAACCGCCCAGGATATTAGACAAAAGCTCCAGCGCAGCAGCCTCGCGCTGGTCGCCCGCGTTGCGTTCGGGGGCCAGATAGCTGCGGCTGAAATAGGGCTGTGCCACGCGGTTGTCGCGCAGCACCAGACGGCGTTCTGCAAGTTGCCGGGGCTCAGCCGGGCGGGCGCGCTCCTCGATCGCCGGGTTGGCGGGGATCACGCCGTAATGCTGTTCGGCCAGCTCGCGGACTTCTTCGGGGGTCACGTCACCCGCCACCACTAGGATCACGTTGTTGGGGGCATAGTGTTCTTCGTAAAAGGCCACGGCATCGGCGAGGCCCAGTTCTTCGATCTCGTGCCGCCAACCGATGATCGGCACGCCATAGCGATGATTTTGATACTGCGCCGCGCGCATCTGTTCCTGCAGCTGCGAACCAGGGCTAGAGTCCGTGCGCTGATTGCGTTCCTCGATCACGACGGAGCGCTCTGAAGCTATCTCGCTCTCGTCGAGGGCGAGGTTCACCATACGGTCGGCTTCCATCTGCATCATTAACCCGAGGCGGTCGGCTGCGACGCGCTGAAAATAGCCAGTGTAGTCATAGCTGGTGAAGGCATTGTCCTGGCCACCGTTCTCGGTGACCGTGCGCGAAAACTCACCGCTTTCGAGGTTGTCGGTGGCCTTGAACATCAGGTGTTCGAGGTAGTGCGCGATGCCGGATTTGCCTTCGGGTTCGTCGGCGGAACCGACCTTGTACCAGACCATATGAACGACGACCGGGGCGCGGTTGTCTTCGATCACGACGACCTCCATCCCGTTGTCGAGCATGAAGTTCGTCACTCTCTCGGCCGCGGAGAGCGGCAGCGCAAAGAGGGACAGGCCCAGGGCCAGTAGTGAAAAGCGCATGAAGGATCCTCCTGCAACCATAGGTACGTGCCCGGGCTGGCGGATCAAGCTAGCTGACAGCGATGTTATGGCCGATTAGTTACGCGGCGGCGCTGATGGCACATTTACGCCGGCGGAACGAAACCGGTCGATTTCGGCGTAGGCATCCAGCGTTTGCGGGGCGTAAGCGGCAAAATAGCGGTCCCGACCGAGCCCCACGCCGAGATAGCGTAGGCGGCCGCGCGAACGTCTGAGGTCCTCATCCGCCTGAAAGAGATCCGCGCGTATGTTAGTGTCCACACCGTAGCGGGAGGCAAAGGTCACCACCGCTGCATCACTCTGCGGAATTCCACTGGTGTTTAGCCGCCCGCCCAGCGCAGCCGCAGCCTCAGCATTGGGCTTCGAGTCCGCCAGATTGTCGGAACCGGGCGTAGGGGATGGCAGGACGCTATAGCTTTCCGGCTGTTCCAGCGGCAGCGTTGGAACCACGCTGAACTCGTCTGGGCCCTGGCTCACTTCATTCCCGGAGCAAGCGCCTAGGCACACAACAGCAAGACAAATGAACATCCAGCGCATGGGCTCTCCCTTCGGTGCCTATCTAACCTGTTTGAAAAGCGACGTCACGCATCGACCTTGTTAGGGTCTTTGGAAAATAGCGCCAAACCCGCCGCCCCGATGAAAATCGAGATATCCGCCACATTGAACGCGTAGGGATTACGGATGCCGCAGCAAGAAATGTTGAGGAAATCGGCCACGGCGCCGTAGATCACCCGGTCGATCACGTTTCCTGCAGCACCCCCAATTAGGAGCCCCGCGAGCACATAGGCAAAGGTCGTTTGGCCTTTGCGCATCCACCACAAGACGATCGCGCAAACAACGAATGCGACTGCTATCAGGATCCACCGCGTGTAGGCCCCGTCGCCCGAAAAGAGCCCGAAGTTGACGCCATAGTTCCAGGTCATCCGCAGGTTCAGGACTGACGGCACGACCTCGATGAAGAGCTTTCGGTCAAGCTCGAGAAAGTGGACGATATACCACTTGGTCAGTTGGTCGACGACAAAGACGACCGCCGCAGTGATCCAAAGTACACGCATCAGTGGCGGAAATGCCTTTGGCCGGTGAAGACCATGGCGAGACCCGCCTCGTCAGCCGCGGCGATGACATCGGCGTCTTTCATAGACCCACCCGGCTGGATCACCGCCGTGGCCCCGGCATCGGCGACAGTCAGCAGGCCGTCAGGGAATGGAAAGAACGCGTCGGATGCGGCCACAGAACCTTGCGTCAGCGGCGCCGGAAGCTCCAGCGCCTTGGCCATGTCCTGGGCCTTGCGCGCAGCGATGCGCGTGCTGTCCACGCGGCTCATCTGCCCCGCACCGACGCCGACTGTGGCGCGATCTTTGGTGTAAACGATGGCGTTTGATTTGACGTGCTTGGCAACGGTCCATGCGAACATCAGGTCGGCCAATTCGGCCTCTGTGGGTGCGCGTTTGGTCACGACCTTCAGATCGCTCGCCGCCACGTGGCCCACGTCCTTGTCCTGCAGCAGAAACCCGCCGGCGACTTGCTTCAAATAGGCAGAGGCTGTTCGCGTATCCGCGAGCCCGTCCGTCGTCAGCAGGCGCAGGTTCTTTTTGGCCGCAAATATCTCCCGCGCTGCCTCGTCGGCTCCCGGCGCAATCACGACCTCGGTAAAGATCTGCACGATCTCTTCGGCGGTCGCGCCGTCGAGCGGCTGGTTCAGGGCGATGATACCGCCAAAGGCGGAGGTCTGGTCGCATTCAAAGGCACGGGTATAGGCCTCTTTCAGCGTCTCACCGCGCGCTACACCGCAAGGGTTTGCGTGTTTGATGATGGCACAGGCTGGGCCGTCCGCCGGATCGAACTCGCTGACGAGCTCAAAGGCCGCGTCGGTGTCGTTGATATTGTTGTAACTCAGCGCCTTGCCCTGATGCTGCTCGGCTGTGGCCACGCCGGTACGGGCAGACCCGTCGACATAGAAAGCCGCATCCTGATGCGGGTTCTCGCCGTAGCGCATTTCCTGCTTCAATTCGCCTGCCACGGCGTAACGACGCGCACGTTTCTGCAAGGCACCGGCCATCCAGCCGCTAACAGCGGCGTCATAGGCCGCCGTGCGTGCATAGGCGTTGAGCGACAGCTCCTGACGAAATTCATATGTCGTCGCCCCGTCATTGGCCGCGAGCTGTTCTAGCAGCGGCGCGTAGTCTGCTGTGTCGGTCACAACGCACACATAGGCGTGGTTCTTGGCCGCTGAACGGAGCATCGCCGGGCCTCCGATGTCGATGTTCTCGATCACCTCATCGTAGCCCGCGCCTTTGGCCACTGTAGCCTCGAACGGGTAGAGGTTAACAACGACCAGATCGATGCCGCCGATCCCGTGGTCGTCCATCGCCTTGGCGTGTTCCGCATTCTCGCGCACGGCCAAAAGCCCGCCATGGACCACCGGATGCAGCGTCTTAACGCGACCGTCCATCATCTCGGGGAAATTCGTCAGATCGCTGACGTCTTTGACCTCAAGCCCCGCCTCACGCAGGGAACGCGCCGTGCCACCAGTCGATACCAGCTCGACCCCGCGCGCGGCCAAAGCCTGGCCGAACTCTACAATCCCCTCCTTGTCGGAAACGGAAAGAAGGGCGCGTCGCAGCGGCACGAGATCGGGCATCGAGAAAGGTCCTTTAGTCGGTGGCCAGCGGGTCGTCCCGCCGAAGGTCGCGGACAGATAGCGGAGTTTCCTGTGCCTTGGCCAGAGACCAACTGATCCGCGTTGTATCTGTCAGTGCGCGACCGCTGAGGACGATCTGTTCGGCCCCGCGCGGCTTGAGCCGCCCCTTTTCAAGGTAGACGGATGGTTCAACAGAAAGGACCGCATTTCCATCGTGGCGAAACACCCAGATTTCCCCGCTTTTCAAAGCAAGCGATACCGCTGCGCCCCCCATGTCGGTAGCGGCGTCAATGTCGGGATGCAGGTGAAAGCGGATCGTGAACGGAATCCCCTGAAGGCCGCCGGCATCGAGGGCGCTTTCGAAACGTCCCCGGTCGCGCGCGTTGATCGCGGCGAGCATGTCCTCGCCGGCGACGCCGCGACCGTCATGTGTAAGATCGAGGGCCCGCACATGGATCAACCCATGGGTGGCGCGGTAGCCATCGTGGCTGGCCTGCTGACGCAGACCGAATTCGCTACTGGCCCGTTCATGGAGTACTTCGCGGGGTATGTCCGTCAGAAGCTCTCGCATTTGGCCCGATTTCTGGCCGCGCCCGCCGAGGCGGGAGGACGAGTACTCGTCGACTGTAAGTGTCG
This sequence comes from Pseudomonadota bacterium, assembly GCA_038747015.1. Lineage (GTDB taxonomy): Bacteria > Pseudomonadota > Alphaproteobacteria > Rhodobacterales > Rhodobacteraceae > Shimia_B. The sequence continues at coordinate 13,182 of JBCDKE010000015.1, read as the reverse complement.
AGTGGCTGGGTGTTGCCCGCCCGGCTCGGCGCCAATCCTCGCCGAAGGCAGCGCCAGATCCGCAGTTTACAACGACCTGTCGCCTGCCCGAGGTTAGCTCAAAAGCAAGTGTGGAGGCGTGAGCATTATGGCTCGCTGGGCCGTTCGCGGGAGGGGCGGCATCCATGATGATCGTAGTGCGACCACAGGACTGGCGCGTGTAGCCCATGGCCGTTTCCTGCGAAACTTCCGCCTTCACGCCGGACAGCGCGAGGGTGGAATCGAGCCGCCCTTCGAGGCCGCGCCCGCCGCCATGGAACCGGGCGAGCCCACCATCGGCGTGACGGAGCGCCCGCAGAACGGGGGCGATGCGCTCGATCGCGGCTTCATGGGCGCTGGACGGCGCGCGGTCTGCCTCGCGTAGGGCAGAGGCGGACCAATTCAGCAGGGTGAAGATCTCGAGCAGTTCCTCGGGGTTGCGGCTCGCCAAGCCACCGTCCTCATTGATCTGCGCCTTGCAGGCGCGGCCCAGCGCGGCCACCGCGGTCGGCACGTAGCGTTCCATCCCCGTTAGCGAGAGACCCGCGTAAATGAGACCGGTCAGCGCCTCGATCCGAGGCAGGCCCTTGGTGGTGGACGACCAGCGGCGCGCGAGGAAATGGGTTTGCCTTCCGAGGGACTGAAAAAACTTGGGCGACATGTCGCCCCGACCGGAAAGCAGGAAGAGCGCGTGATTGATCCAACGGATCAGGCGACGACCGGTGAGGTCGGGCGTCCAACCGATTCCGGTGCCGCGCCCGTACTGGTCGATCCACTGAAAGGTCCAGTCCTGCGCCAGCTGACGCGCCGGGCCATCGCCTACAGCCGCCAGATCGTCGAGCCAAACAAAGCCATGTGCTTCTTCGGCGAACGCCAGCGTGGGTGGCTCAATTGCCCAGAGCGGCACGCCGTTGGTTTCAACCAGATAACCGGCAAAGAGAACGTTGCCTGCAACCAGCTGACGTCCTTTGGCGAAATGCCCGATAGAGCGCGGTTCCGGTTGGTGGGTAAAGGCCGTGGCAGGACGCCCGAGGCCCGCGATGCGCGCGTGGATCCGCGTCATCGCGCGGGTGCGGAAAGCCGGCATTTCGGTTTGCGTCGACAAAGCTCTTTGGGGCCGTGTGTGTACTGCTGGGGCGCGTCGGATCACCGATACCCTAGCGTCGAGGGCAAGTCACCCCTCGGCCCGGCATGCGGCGCGATTTTGCCTTTACAGCCCCGGATCACGTCTTGCGCAGTGCCGCAATATAGAACCCGTCCATCCCCCCGGCCTGCGCCATGTAGTCGGGACGCAGGCGCAAACCGCCCTCTTCGGTGATCCATTCCGGATCGATGCCGGGCAGGTTCAGCGCCTCGCGATCGATGCTGAGGTTCTTGTGCCGGGCAAAGGCCTCTTCCACTTGCACTTCACCTTCGTCAGGCAGGAGAGAGCAGGTGCAGAATACCAGACGGCCACCGGGCTTCACAAGGCTCACCGCGTGGTCGAGCATCTTGGCCTGAAGGGCGATCAGCTCGCTGATGCCCGCACCATCGCGGGCAAAGGGTAGATCGGGGTGACGCCGGATCGTGCCTGTCGCCGAACAGGGCGCATCGAGCAGTACGGCGTCAAAGCGGCCCGCGAATTTGAACACATCGGCCTCGACGATCTCGGCCTTGAGACCCGTCCGCGCGAGGTTTTCGCGCACCCGTTCCAGACGGGTGCCATTGGAATCCACCGCCGTGACCTGGGCACCGGGGGCGGCAAGCTGCATCGTCTTGCCTCCGGGTGCCGCGCAGAGATCGGCGATCCGTTCACCTGATTGCGGGGCCAGCACTTTGACCGGCAGCGCAGCGGCCACGTCTTGCACCCACCAATCGCCCGCGTCGAAACCGGGCATCTTGGATACCTGCCCCGCCTCGTGGAGGCGCACCGTACCCGTGGGCAAGAGCGTGCCACCAAGCGCCTCGGCCACGGCGGCCGGGTCACCCTTGGCCGTGATGTCGAGCGGTGCCGCGCGCAAATGGGCCGTTTCGATGCCCTGAATAGCGCGGTTTCCATAGGCCTCAGTCAGCGGACCACGCAGCCAGCGCGGCATACGTGGTACCGGCAGTTTGCCCCAATTGCCGACATGGGCCTCGGATGCGCGGCGCAGGACCGCGTTCACCATGCCCTTGAGGCCCACGGTGCGCTTGTTGGCTCCGGCGGCGGCGACCATGTCGCCCACCACGCCATGTGGGGCGGCATCGAGAGCCGCGATCTCCACGATCCCGAGGCGCAGGATTTGCAGGATCGCGTCAGGCGGTGCCTTGCGCAAGAACGGCTTGAGCGCGCGGTCAGCGCGATCGGCATTGCGCAGGGTTTCGGACGCCAGCCGCGTGGCCCGGGCGCGGTCCGCAGGCTCCAGCCGGAGAAACTCTTCCTGCGCAGTCAGATCAGACAAAAGCCGCCCCTCGGTTACCACGCCGTTCAAGAGCGCGAGCGCCCCGCGGCGCGCGGGATGGGGAGATTTCTGCTTGGGTTTGTCAGAATTGGTCACGGGCAGTCCTTGGCCTTGGGCAAGGCGCGGCGTATATCAGCGCCATGGCAGAAAACAACACATCCCCGTTTACCGAGGACGACGCCGCAGGCGAAGCCTACATCGAAGCGACCGAAAAGGCCGAGGCCGAGGCGAAGGCCAAAGCACTGGCCGAAGCGCAGGCTGCCTATGATCCAGAGGCGCTGTCACCGGCGGCGAAACGCGCGCTGGCCGAGGCCGAAGAGCGGCGGAAAGCGGCAGAAGAGCAGAAGACTGCCAAAGAATACGGTGGGCGCGACGGGCCAGAACCAGTGCGCTACGGCGACTGGGAAAGCAAAGGCATCGCCATCGATTTCTGAGGTGACCGGGCCTTAGCGCATGCGGAAAACGGCGTTATCGCCTGTTCCGCGATCCGTGGTGAACCGCATCCTGTCGCCTTCCAGCTCGACAAGCTGACAGTTGTAAGGGATTTCCCGGCTTCCCCACATCATCTGGCGGCAGAAGTACCCGTCTTCCCATTTCCAATCCCCGGTCACATCCCGGCCGGCTGCGCGTCCGGTGATATTGCCATCATCCGTGACCGTGAGCGTCAGCGCGTAGAGCCGGATCGTGAGGTCACGGCCATCGAGTGCGTCAATGAATACCTCACGCTGGTCAATCTTTTCCATGGCGGCAACGGGTGCGGCCAGCGCCATGATGGCCAGTCCCAAGAACATGCGAGACGCAGAGAAAGCGGACATTTCAACCTCCGGAATACACCCATAATACGGCGATCCCGCCGTTTTGGATGTATCCGGAGATCAGACCCGGCAAGAGTCTGCTGATGGTGGTTTTATCGGATTAGCCAATGCCGAGGACATCCATCATGTCATATTGGCCCGGCGCCTTATCCTGCCCCCAGAGCGCCGCCTTGAGTGCGCCCCGGGCAAAGATCGCCCGATCCGTGGCAACATGGCGGAGCACGATGCGCTCGCCGGCACCGGCAAAGAGCACGTCATGTTCGCCCACGATATCGCCGCCGCGAATATTGGAGAAACCGATATGCCCGCGTTCGCGAGCACCGGTGATGCCGTGCCGCGCGTTGTCGGCCACGTCTTCGAGCGTCACGCCACGCCCTTCGGCCGCGGCCTCGCCGAGCATGAGCGCGGTGCCGGAGGGGGCGTCGACCTTATGGTGATGATGCGCCTCGATCACTTCGATGTCGAAGTCCTCATCGAGCGCGGCTGCCACCATCCGGGTCAACTTGGTCAGGAGGTTCACACCGAGTGACATGTTGCCCGCGCGGACGATCACGGCATGGCGCGCGGCCGGTTCCAGAGCCGCTATCTGGTCAACGCTCATGCCCGTGGTACCGACCACGTGGACCGCACGAGCCTGCGCGGCCAACGCGGCGAACTCAAGAGTCGCGCCGGGCGCAGTAAAATCGATCACGGCCTGTGCCTTGGCAAAGGCCTCGAGCGGATCGTCGGTGACTTTCACACCAATCTCGGCCCCGCCCCGGACGCTGCCCACATCCTGGCCTACCCAGTCGTGGCCGCTGCGTTCCACAACGCCCACGAGCCGGGCGCGGTCTGACGCCTGCACCGTGTCGATGAGCATCTGCCCCATGCGCCCTGACGCGCCGGTGATTACGATCCCTGGAAGCTCTGCCATGTCTTTCTCCCTCGGCTGCCTTCTGCCTCATGTGCACCTAGATGCAAAGCCCGACTTGGAATCGGCGGCTTCGGCCCGTATCTGGCGGGCATGGCAAAGAACAAATTCCATGATGGTCCCGGCCCCAGTCAGCGTCAGTTGCGCGTAGGCGAACTGATCCGGCGGACGCTGTCCGAGGTTCTGGCGCGCGGCGACATCCACGATCCCGACCTGACAGGCCGGTCGATCACGGTATCCGAGGTCACGGCTTCTCCCGATCTTAAGATCGCGACGGTTTACGTGATGCCCTTGGGCGGCAAGAACCATGCCGAGGTGATCGAGGCGCTGGCACGCAACAAATCCGAGATGCGGCGCATGATCGGCAAGAAGAGCGCGTTGAAGTTCACCCCCGACCTGCGGTTTCGCATCGACGAGACCTTTGACCGCCTCGACGAGACCCGCGCGATGTTTTCGCGCGATGATGTACGCCGTGATGTGGAGAATTAGCGCTCTTCTGGTGTTACTCGCCGCGCCTGCCTGGGCTGCATCCTGCGAGGACATCCGATACGAGGGAAATCGCTACACCGTCTGCGAGGTGGACCTCACCGCGAATGCGGCGCGGCTCTACTGGCGTGACGGGGCTGGGGAGCTCTACGGCGATTTCGCCGCCCTCCCCGATGACGTGATCATCGCCACGAATGGCGGCATGTATCACGATGATCGTCGCCCAGTGGGGCACTACTTCGAAAACGGCGAGGAGGTCGTAGGTCCGATAACTTCCGCAGGCCCGGGAAACTTTGGTCTGTTGCCCAATGGTGTGCTTTGCCTGAACGAAGGCCAGGCCGCGGTGATCGAAACCCGCGCCTACGCGGCGGAGCGGCCCGAATGTGCCTATGCGACGCAATCGGGACCAATGCTCGTCATCGACGGCGCTTTGCACCCGCGTTTCCTCGAAGGCTCTGACAGCCGCAAACGGCGTGGGGGCGTTGGGGTCAGCGCGGATGGCGAGACGCTCTTTATCGCGGTGACGGGCAACGCGGTGAATTTCCACGATTTCGGCACGCTTTTCCGCGACCGGCTTGGAACGCCCAACGCGCTCTTTACCGACGGGACAATCACGCGCCTTTTTGACCGCGCGTCGGGTCGTTCGGACAACGGCCTGCAAATGGGCCCGATCCTCGCCATCACGGATTGACGCGCAAGGGCTGCCCCGATAGGCGGCGCGCTTCAAACAGGAGACGACCATGGCGCGCAAACGCAAAGGCCGCGACATTTCCGGGTGGCTGGTGATCGACAAGCCAGCAGGATTCACCTCCACAGCCGTGGTGAACAAGGTCAAATGGGCAATGAACGCCCAGAAAGCTGGCCATGCAGGGACGCTCGACCCCGAGGCGACGGGCGTGCTGGCCGTAGCACTGGGCGAGGCGACCAAAACCGTGCCTTTCATCACCGACGCGCTCAAGGCCTATCGCTTCACAGTACGTTGGGGTCAGGCCACCAACACGGATGACGCAGAGGGCGAAGTGATCGACACCAGCGATGCGCGGCCCGATGAGGCGGCAATCAAGGACGCGCTGGGAGCCTTCGTCGGCGATATTGAGCAGGTTCCGCCCGCTTTCTCTGCGGTGAAGATCGACGGTCAACGGGCCTACAAAAAGGCTCGGGACGGTGAAGAGGTTGAATTGGCGGCCCGGCCTCTCTGGGTCGAGGAACTGACGCTGATCGACATCCCCGACGCTGACCACGCGGTGCTGGAGATGGTCTGCGGAAAAGGCGGCTATGTCCGCGCCATTGCGCGCGATTTGGGCCGCGCGTTGGGTTGTCTGGGCCACGTCGTCACGCTGCGCCGCACGTGGTCTGGTCCGTTTGAGACCGATGGCGCGCTAAACTGGGAAGAGCTGGAGGCGCAGGCGCGAACCGAGGCGCTGGATGCCTATTTGCGTCCCTTGGAAGAAGGTCTGCGAGAGCTTCCAGAGCTGCGCACGACGCCCGAGGGCGCCGCCCGCCTGCGCAACGGCAATCCGGGCTTTGTCTATCCCGGCGACGCGGAATACGGGGACGAGGCCTGGGCCTCGCTCGATGGTCAGGCGGTAGCTGTCGGCAAGGCCATGGGTGGGGAATTGCACCCCAGCCGGGTGTTCGTCCGCTAAGCGTTTTCCGCAGGATCCGGGTCGAGGGCGGGTACGGGTGCCCGGTACTTTCTGATCAGTTCAGATAGGAGACCCACCCCATGACTTTCCAATTCGAAGCCCTCCCCGCAGAAGAATTCGCCCCGCTTTTCGCGATGTCTGAGAAAGAGCTATCCGACAATCTGGCGGTACGGGTGACGGCGCCCGATAGCAATGCGCCCTGTCGGGTAAGCTTGAAACGCGCCACACCGGGCGAGGCGTTGATCCTGGCGAACTACACTCATTTGGACGTGCACTCACCCTACGCATCCCGCCACGCGGTTTACGTGCGCGAGGGCGCTGAGACGGCCTATCCCTCCCCCGGTGAAATCCCCGAGATCATGGTCGGAAATACGCTCGCCCTTCGCGCTTTTGACGCGGGCGGGTTCATCGTTGACCGTGAAATCGCCGAAGGAGACGTCATGCGCCCGGTGTTGGAGCGACTGTTGGCGTTGCCGGGCGTGGCCCATGTGGACGTGCATTACGCGGGCGCCGGGTGCTTTGCCGCACGCGCCCGAGCCGTCGAAGCGCGCTAGGAGGGATTGCGGCGGGTGGCCGTGCGCGCCAAAAGGCACCATGATCACCCGCACCCATACCAAGGGCGATGCGCCCTCCACTGCGGTCTATTCCGATTGCGAACGCTACCGGTACTCGCTGACCCGCGTGTGGGACCCGGTGGGGCGCAAGGCGCTTTTCATAATGCTCAACCCTTCGACCGCGACCGAAGTGCAAAATGACCCTACTGTGGAGCGGTGCGAACGCCGCGCCCGCGCGCTGGGCTTTGGATCCTTCCGGGTTTTGAACATCTTTGCGTGGCGCGATACCGACCCTAAGAAGATGCGAGCCGCCGCCGACCCCGTGGGGCCGGAGAATGACACGGCAATCATCGAAAGCCTGACCTGGGCGGATCAGATCATCGCAGCCTGGGGAACCCACGGCGAGCACCTAGAGCGGGGCGCAGCAGTTGAAAGGCTATTGCGATCCTCGGGCCACGACCTTTTCCATCTGGGCCTTTCAAAGGCGGGGCACCCAAAGCACCCGTTGTACATCTCATATGAGACCCAACCGGAACCTTGGTAAAGGTTGAAGATTGCCCGGCAAAGACCGGCAGTTTGTATTAATCTTGATTCAGAAATCTCAATGATTGCTCAAGGCGCAGGGTGTAGTTTTCGCAACGTGGTTTGGGAGTTCTGCACGCATGATGATGTTGGCGAGTTTGCTCGGTGTAATGATGGTGGGAGCGGCGTTTGTGGGGCCGATGCCCGGCGATGAGGACGAAGAAGACGCCGCCAGCAACAGCGACGACCTGGAGGACCAGGACGACCTGCTGAAGGGAATTGAAAACCAACCACCAGAGCCGATCGACGACAATCTCCTGCATACCATCGAAGGCGACGAGGAAACGAACCTACTCGTCGGAACCGAAGATGACGACGTCATGTTCGGCTTTGGCGCATTCGACGAGATCGGCGGCAATGACGGCGATGATGAGATCTTTGCGGGAGAGGGCGATGACTATGCCTATGGCCATGAAGGCAGTGACACGATCCACGGCGGCGAAGGTTCAGACCATCTAGAAGGTGATGCGGGTGACGATCTCCTAAGGGGAGGTATCGGCGACGATAGCCTCTATGGCGGTGCAGATGACGATGTGATCGAGGCAGGCGATGGCGATGACGTGCTTGTCGGCGGTGAGGGCGCAGACGCATTGCACGGCGGCGACGACGACGACCAGTTGCAAGGCATGAACGGCGACGACACCTTGTCCGGTGGCGCGGGATCAGACGCGCTGTTTGGCGGCTATGGTGACGACCTCCTGGACGGGAGGCAGATCAACGAGAATGGCAAAGACGTCGATGAGATGGATTTCCTCAATGGTGGGGCGGACGACGACACGGTCATCGCGGGTGCGGGAGACTTCGTGAATCTGGGAGCTGGCGAAGACGCATTGATCGTCGGCGATTGGATCGAAGAAACAAACGCCTTGGTTCAGGACTTCAATGCAGAGGAGGACAAACTGGTCGTAGTTTATGACGACGCTGAAGGCGAAGCAGTGCCCTCGTTGGAGTTGGTAGAAGACGACGACACGCCCGGCGTCACCTACGTGGTGCTGAACGGGACGTCTCTGCTCGCGGTCGAAGACGCCGGCGGCCTGACGCTCGCTCACATTGAGCTAGTCCCGCAAAGCACGGTCGGTGCATCGAGCTAACACGGTCCCCGAATGGCGTGCGGAACCGCGCGCGTATGGTCCCCCTTTCCATATTCATCGAATCTGCTATACGCCCGCATCTGCCGTGTTTCACGGCACTCCATGGGCCCTGCTGGACGACATCCCGGCTTGCGCCATTCACCTTCAAACCAAGGAGACCCCGATGTCGATTACTGCTGATGAAAAAGCACGCCTGATCAAAGAATTCGCAACGAAAGAAGGCGACACCGGCTCGCCCGAAGTACAGGTTGCAATCCTAACCTCGCGTATCTCCACACTAACCGAGCACTTTAAAACCCATAAGAAGGACAACCACGGCCGCCGTGGTCTTCTGAAAATGGTGGCACAGCGCCGGAAGCTGCTGGACTACACCAAAGCCAAGGACGAGGCCCGTTACCAGGACCTTATCAAACGCCTGGGCATCCGCCGTTAATCTGGCCGGAAACTGGTTTTCTAAACGCCGCTTCGATCATGTCGAGGCGGCGTTTTCTATTTTAGATTGTCCGCGCCTAACTAGCGATTTGGACTAAGTGTTTTTGAAACGAAGAAGTTGTTACCATGCGCTAGGCGTTGGCCCTCGGTCGGGGTAGTCTAACGGGATGAGGGTGACACTTCTTGGAGCGACGGGCACAATTGGCCGTTCAACTGCGCTGGAACTTGAGCGCCAGGGCCATGTTGTTACGACGCCAGGAAGGTCGGATCTGGTCGAGATGGATTTGGGTGGTCAGGACGCGGTCATTACCTGCATCGCGTCACGGACTGGCGTGCCGGCTGATGCCTGGGCGGTTGATTACAATCTAAATTCAGAGGCGTTAGTGGCTGCAAAAGCAGCTGGAGTGAAGCGATTTATCATGCTGTCCGCGCTTTGTGTGCAAAAGCCCAAGCTCGCGTTTCAACATGCCAAGCTCGCCTTTGAAGAAGAACTGCAAGCATCGGGTCTGACCTTTTCGATCATCCGACCAACTGCATTCTTTAAATCGCTGTCCGGGCAAGTTGAGCGTGTTAAGGTTGGCAAGCCATTCCTGGCGTTCGGGAACGGTGAGCTGACGGCGTGCAAACCGATCTCAGATCGTGATCTCGCACGCTACATCGTGCAATGCCTATCGGATCCATCGGCAGCAAATCGTGTGCTTCCCATTGGTGGCCCGGGTCCAGCCATCACGCCAAAACACCAAGCCGACCTCCTGGGCGAAGTGTTGGGCGAGGCCGTCAGTATTAGGTCAGTACCGCCAAGGATGCTCACCATCATCGCCGCGACTTTGGGAACGCTGGGTTTCAAAACCAAGGCAGAGCTTGCGCGGATCGGACACTACTATGCGACAGAATCCATGCTTGTTTGGGATGGTACGCGTTATGACGCAGATGCCACACCGGAGTTTGGAACCGAAACGCTGGCGGATCATTACCGCGCGCTTGCGCAGGGTGAGATCGTCGACGACCGTGGCGCGCACGCCGTCTTCTGATAGCTGGACCCGTCTACCCGACGGGCCTAAATTGGCCGTGTGACTTCCCGCCAATACACCCTGCTTGCCGTATGCGTGGCGCTTTTTGCGTTGGGCCAATTTCACCGTGCCGCAGGCGCGGTCGCGGCCCCCCTGTGGGCCAGTGACTTCGATCTGACGCCAGAGCAGCTTGGCAGTGTTATCGGCGTGATCTTTGTCGCCATGATTGTGACGCAGGCCCCCATGGGTGCAGCGCTGGACCGGTTGGGAACACGCCCGGTTCTGACTTTCAGCATCGCGCTGGTCGCGGTGGGAACTTATGGCTGCCTCTGGGCATCGGGCTATGTTGGACTTTTGATTGCCCGCATCGCAATCGGCGTCGGTCTGGCCTCAACGGGGGTCGGACTCTACCTCATCCTCGCGCAGAATTTCCCCCGTGACCAGTTCGGCTACCTGAACGGTTTGAAGGTCACGTTGGGGGGTATCGGCGGATTGTCCGCGACCTATCCCCTTGCCACGCTGGTCGACATTCACGGGTGGCGACCGGTTTTTGTGGGTCTCACGATGGGTACGTTCGTGCTGGCGGCGCTTGTGCTTTGGGCAACAAAGTCGGAAGGGGTCAGCACGACGGAGCAATCCGAAGCGGTTCCGCTTCGTGAAATTCTGGGCGCCCAGGGGTTCATCCAGATTTTGATCCTCGCTGTGGTGACCTATGCACCCATCGTTACGATCACGGGTCTTTGGGGCGGGCCATACTTTACCGAGGTTCACGGTCTTAGCCTGTCTACGACTGGCGCAATCCTTTTTGTGTTTTTCGTCGCTACCATGGCCGCCGGCGCCACATTCGGATTGCTGGACAAGCGCGGCTACCCACGACGCGCAACGATCACTGTAGCTGCACTCACGTCGGCAGCGGCCTTCGGTTTGGCAGCCATCGTCGGGAGTCTTGGGCCCTGGCTGGTCGCTGCACTGATGTTCGTCGCGATCTTTGCGCAGAACTTCTACATTCCGCTTTTGGCAGAACTGCGGTTCGTCGTGCCGGATGCAGCTCTTGGTCGTGCAACGAGCCTCTTTTCGATTGTTGCCGTGGGGGCGATTCCTGTCATGCAGACGGGGTATGGCGCTATCGTCTCGCGCGCCGGGGACGCGGCTACCGGGCATATGCTGGCGCTCTCCGCCATGGCTGCACTCATCGCCACACTCACATTAATCTACCTCATCACCACAAAGAGCCGCTAAGCCACAGCACCCATTTCCATTTTCGCGCAAACCGTGTATGCGCACCGCATCTGAGACGTAACGCTAAGGCTCTGGCGTTGTGCAAAAGGAAATAAGAGCCGGCGGGATGGGCCCGCCATTGAAACGGAGGACCCGCGACCGCGTGGGAGAGCCTCCTTACAGGATACGCAAATGTTCAACGAAGTTAAGAAATCCATCCAGTGGGGTGAGGAAACGCTCACGCTGGAAACAGGGAAAGTCGCACGTCAGGCCGACGGGTCGGTAATCGCCACTTTGGGCGAGACCTCTGTCATGGCGAACGTCACTTTCGCCAAGCAGGAGAAGGAAGGCCAAAGCTTCTTCCCGCTCACTGTTCATTATCAGGAAAAATACTACGCAGCGGGCAAAATCCCCGGCGGGTTCTTCAAGCGTGAGGCACGCCCCACCGAGAAAGAGACGCTGACGGCCCGTCTGATTGACCGCCCGATCCGCCCCTTGTTCGTCCCCGGCTTCAAAAACGAAGTTCTGGTGATGTGCACGGTGCTGAGCCACGACCTCGTCAACGACCCAGACATGGTGGCGATGATCGCCGCCTCTGCTGCGCTGACGATTTCCGGCGCGCCCTTCATGGGCCCCATCGCCGGTGCGCGCGTGGGCTTTGTCGACGGCGAATACGTGCTGAACCCGACCTGCGACGACATGCACAAGCTGCGTGACAACCCAGAGCAGCGTCTGGACCTCGTGGTCGCGGGGACCAAAGACGCCGTTATGATGGTGGAGTCTGAGGCCTACGAGCTGACCGAGGAAGAAATGCTCGGCGCAGTGACCTTCGCCCATGACGCAATCCAGCCCGTTATCGACTGCATCATCTCGCTGGCCGAAGAAGCCGCGAAAGAGCCGTTTGATTTCACGCCTCCAGATTACTCCGACCTTTTCGACGCTGTGAAAGCGGCAGGCGAGCAGCAGATGCGCGATGCATATGCGATCTCCGATAAGCAGGAGCGCACGGCTGCAGTTGGCGCGGCCAAAGAAGCCATTGTGGCCGCTCTCTCCGAAGAGCAGCAGGCCGACGGCAATCTGGGTTCGGCGCTGAAGAAGCTCGAATCCATGGTTCTGCGCGGTGACGTCGTTAAGAACGGCCGCCGTATCGACGGCCGCAAGCTAGACGAAGTTCGCGACATCGTTTGTGAAACCGGCATGCTACCTCGGACCCACGGTTCCGCGCTCTTCACCCGCGGTGAAACGCAGGGCCTCGTGGTCACCACACTGGGCACCGGCGACGACGAGCAGATGATCGACGCGCTGGAAGGCACCTACAAATCGAACTTCTTGCTGCACTACAACTTCCCCCCCTACTCGGTCGGTGAAGCCGGTCGTGTGGGCCCTCCGGGACGTCGTGAAGTTGGCCACGGTAAGCTCGCATGGCGCGCGCTTCAGGCGGTTCTGCCTGCCGCAACCGACTTCCCCTACACCGTGCGTGTGGTGTCCGAGATCACGGAATCCAACGGGTCGTCCTCGATGGCTTCCGTTTGTGGCGGTTCGCTTTCCATGATGGACGCAGGCGTGCCGCTGAAAGCACCGGTTGCCGGTGTGGCAATGGGCCTCGTGCTGGAAGATGACGGCTCCTACGGGATTCTCACTGACATTCTGGGTGACGAAGACCACTTGGGCGACATGGACTTTAAAGTGGCCGGTACTGCCGACGGCATCACCTCCCTGCAGATGGACATAAAGGTCGCAGGCATCACGCCCGAGATCATGATATCCGCCCTGGCCCAGGCCAAGGAAGGCCGCCTACACATTCTGGGTGAGATGGCGAAATCCATCACCTCCGCGCAGGAATTCTCCGTCCACGCGCCGCGCATCGAGACGATGAACGTGCCCACCGACAAGATCCGTGAAGTGATCGGCTCGGGCGGAAAGTTCATCCGCGAGATCGTGGAAGTTTCGGGTGCCAAGGTCGACATCAACGATCATGGCGTCATCAAGATCGCATCGGC
>JBCDKE010000014.1:0-51626 GCA_038747015.1 Pseudomonadota bacterium | reverse complement strand
TGTGGGCGCGATCCTGCGCTCGGCCGAGGTCTTCGGCGCCCGCGCCGTGATAGGTACCCTGCGCCATGCCGCCCCCGAAACCGGGGCGCTGGCGAAAACCGCCTCCGGCGCGCTCGAGCGCCAGCCCTACCTGCGTATCCGAAACCTCTCTCAGGCGATGGAGGAACTCCGCGACATGGGCTACGGGCTCTATGGGCTCGATGGCGAGGCCGATCAGACGGTCGCCGACATCCAGGACCCCGCCCGCCCGCTGGCGCTCGTCATGGGGGCAGAGGGGCCGGGACTGCGTGAACTGACGCGCAAAACCTGCGACGCATTGGTCAAAATCCCCGCAGCGGGACAATTTGGGTCGCTCAACGTCTCAAATGCTGCGGCGATTGCCCTATATGCAACTCGTGATGAACAACACTAAGATCGCTACCTGCTGTTACTGCGGCACCCGCGCAGCGCTCGTCCTGACCGGACGGGACCGCCATGAACTGGCCTGCGCCTCCTGCGGCGCACCGTTACATGATCTCAAGATGTTACCGAAAGACCGTGCACGAGGGCACAAAGAGCCTCTCCGAACCGGCAAATACGGCGACGAGAAATACGGCGGGAAACCCTCGAAATACGACCGCAAGAAGCCCAAAAAAGTAAAGAAAAAGAAGAGCTTCAAGCGCCGCGCCTTTGAAGAGATCTTTGACGTCATCGAAGATATCTTCGATTGAAACATTTCCACACACACCGTCACGGGTGAGTGAGGGGTCTACCCCCGCTGCCAGCGCCGTCTCATCTTAGGGTCAACAACGCAACCCAGCCGACCGGCTAGACGACCTGGAGACGACCCATGATGAACCGACGCATGTTCCTCGCTGCCACCGCCGCCGCCCCCCTGGCGCTGGCCCTCGCCACCCCCGCGCTCGCCGCAGAGCCGCCGATCTATGCCGAAGGCGGGATCGCCATCAACGGCTACGACCCGGTGGCATATTTCACCGAAGAAAAGCCCGTCGAAGGCTCTGCCGATTTCACGGCGGACTACATGGGCGCGACCTTCCGGTTCGCCTCCGCCGAAAACCGCGACACCTTTGCCGCTGACCCCGAGGCTTACGCTCCGCAATACGGCGGCTACTGCGCCTACGCGGTCTCCAAGGGCTACACCGCCACGACATCGCCCAATGCGTGGAGCATCCACGAAGGCAAGCTTTACCTGAACTTCAACCGCGCCGTGCGGGCCCTGTGGTCCCGCGACATTCCCGGCCATGTGAGTTCCGGCGACGCTAACTGGCCCGAAGTGCTGAACGCGTGATCGGCACTTAACGATGTATTCACGGTTTGCTTACAAACTCTTCTTTGTAAGCAAATAGCACTTACCTCAGATATGTGAGCGGGCTGGAACTCCGCATCACACTTCACTGTCCCTCGTTCCGTAACTGTCGCCCGGGCTCTGTCCCGGGCGCTTTTTTATGCGGAATGCGGCTCAGGAGCGGGAGGCCTTCTCCGCGATACCCGAGGTTCCGTGCCGGCGCGCCAGCTCTGCCTCGACATCGTCGAGCGTCACGTCGCGCGCGGCGAGCATGACGAGCAGGTGATAGAGCACATCAGCAGCCTCAGAAGTCAGCCGCTCGCGGTCGCCTTTGACAGCCTCGATGATCGCTTCCACCGCCTCTTCACCGAATTTCTCGGCGCATTTCTCCGGCCCCGCCGCCAGCAGTTTCGCTGTCCACGAGCTTTCGGGGTCCGCGTCTCGGCGCTCCGCGATGGTCTGGGCTAGGTCCTTCAGGCTCATGCCGCCAACCTCATGGGCAGGCCCGCAGCGGCCATGTGGGCCTTGGCCTCTTCGATGGTAAAATCGCCAAAGTGAAATATCGACGCCGCCAGCACCGCAGAGGCACCGCCCTCGGTGATACCTTCAACCAGGTGATCGAGGGTGCCCACACCGCCCGAGGCGATGACCGGTACGTCCACCGCGTCCGAGATCGCTTTGGTCAGCGGCAGGTTGAACCCCGCACGCGTTCCGTCGCGATCCATGGAGGTCAGCAGGATCTCTCCCGCGCCCTTGGCCGTCACCGTGCGCGCGAATTCCACGGCATCGATGCCCGTGGCGCGTCGACCGCCATGGGTGAAAATCTCCCACTTGCCCGGCGACACTGTCTTGGCGTCGATGGCGCAGACAATGCACTGGCTGCCAAACCGATCGGCGGCGGCAGCAATCACGTCCGGGTCCGCCACGGCGGCAGAGTTGAAACTGACCTTGTCCGCCCCGGCGAGCAGCAGCGCGCGGACATCTTCATGGGTGCGCACACCGCCCCCCACCGTCAGCGGGATAAAACAGGTCTCGGCCGTGCGCCGCACGAGATCAAACATCGTGCCCCGGTTTTCATGGGTCGCGTTGATGTCAAGGAAACACAGCTCATCCGCGCCCGCGGCGTCATAGGCCCGCGCGGCCTCCACCGGGTCGCCCGCGTCGATCAGATCAACGAAATTCACGCCTTTCACCACACGGCCGTCGGCCACGTCGAGGCAAGGAATGATCCGGATTTTCAGCATCTGCGCCTCCCAAATCGGGTCAGCGCGTACCTAGCGCTCCCTCGGCGTCTTGGCCAGCATCGAGTTTTGCGACCCGCGCTAGCGCATCCCGGGCGATCAGGATGTGAAACGGCATGATCGTTTTGAGATAAATCCGCCCGCCGAAATTATGCGGATGCACCCAGGTGGCCAGCGTGAGCAAGCCATCTTCCTGCATGACCGATATCCGAAAATTCAGGTGTTTGTCATCAAAGCCAGCGATGAGTTCTCGCGCGCTTTCCGATTCAACAGGGAAAATGCCAATGACGTCTTTTGCATCAGCGGGCGGATCGTTCTTGAGTCCAAATGGGGCTGTGACCGCTCTGCGTAGCTGAACCAGTGCTTGCGCCCATCCCGGAAAGCTCGTGATGATTTCGGCCGCCTCACGCGGAGATGCTGTCGCGGCAACGGCAAAGCAATCCAGAAAATCGCCGGGCTCAAACCGGTCATGCAAAGCGCTTTTCGAGGGTAGGGGATGTGCGGTGACGCGGGCCATTGAAAACTCCATCAGCGATGCAGTTTAGGTGAGGACTTGCAAGCGAACCTACAAGGCGCCGCGACCGCGTAGCGCAGCTCAGTCCGCCAGCGTGTCCAGCGCTTCTGCCAGATCAATCGCCCCGTCATAGAGCGCACGGCCCGATATGGCGCCCGAAATCACGCCGGTTCCCTTCAGCGCGACGAGATCGGCGATGGAGGAAACGCCGCCAGAGGCGATCACCGGAATATCGACGGCCCGCGCCAGCGCTTCGGTCGCGGCGACGTTCGGGCCCCCCATGGCCCCGTCGCGGTCGATATCGGTGTAGATGATCGCCGCTACCCCGGCGTCCTCAAAGGATTTAGCCAGATCGGTGACCATCACATCGGTTTCTTCGGCCCAGCCCCGTGTCGCCACGCGCCCGTTGCGCGCATCGAGCCCCACGGCGATCTTGCCGGGGAAGGCCGCCGCCGCCTCGCGCACCAGTGCCGGGTCTTCGACCGCTACGGTGCCAAGGATCACGCGGGCGAGACCCTTGTCGATCCAGGTCTCGATGGTCGCCATGTCGCGAATACCGCCGCCCAGCTGTGCAGGCACGCTGACCGCGCCCAAAATGGCCTCCACCGCCTCGGCATTCACCGGGCGCCCGGCAAAGGCGCCGTTCAGGTCCACCAGATGGATCCACGCGCACCCCGCACTCTCAAAAGCCATGGCCTGATCGGCGGGGCTTTCGGAAAACACGGTGGCCTTGTCCATATCCCCCCGCAACAGCCGCACGGCGTTCCCGTCTTTGAGGTCGATGGCGGGGTAAAGGATCATGGCGCACTCCGTTTCAGGCTTCGGCGCGCCTTTGCCACGGGCCGCAGGCAATTGCAAAGCTCCAGAAGCCGTCCATCACGTGCCGGCACGATAAAACCGACCCAACGTCAGACTTGATCGGTAGGCCCACCATGGGCGAGGCTCCGGCCCAGATGGAGGAACCCCTATGAAAACTATGATCGCAGCAGCGGCGCTTGCCGTTTTGGGAACGGCCGCAGCCGCCGATGACGTGCTCGGCAAATGGCAGTCTGAGCCCGGTGAAACCGGCGGCTACATTCATGTCGTAATGGCCCAGTGTGGTACCAAAATCTGCGGCACAATCAGTGAAGTGATCGGCAACGACAACACATCCATCGTTGGCCGTGAGATCATCGCAGATATGTCCCCCAATGGCGGTGGCGAATACTCCGGCGGCACCATCTGGGCCCCCGACACCGACAAAACCTACAAATCCAAAATGAGCCTTTCGGGCAATTCGCTCGAGGTCAAAGGCTGCGTTCTGGGCGGCGCGGTGTGCCGCGGCCAGACCTGGACCCGCGTCAACTAAGACGCCTCAAGTTGAAACAAGAAAACGGCGTCCCCACCGGGCGCCGTTTTTCGTTTGGGCACGTCCCCACCTTCATCTTTCCGAAAAAACTCCGGGGAGTGTGAGGGGTCGACCCCTCACTCCCGTTCAGGGCTTCCAGGCCAGGAAATTCGCAATGAGGCGCAGCCCCGTCGCCTGGCTCTTTTCCGGGTGGAACTGCGTGCCCACCATGGTGTCACGCGCCACGATGGCGGTGACGTCGCCACCATAATCGACATGGGCCAAACGCTCTTCCGGCGCGGCCATATCCATGTGAAAGGAATGCACGAAATAGGCGTGATCGCCGGTCGCGATGCCATCGAGCACCGGATGTCCCCCGGCCAGCACGAGGTCATTCCACCCCATATGCGGCACCTTCTTGCCCGGCGCATCAATGGCCACCACGCGCCCATTGATCCAGCCCAGCCCGTCGGTGGCCTCGTATTCCTCGCTCTCGCGCGCCATCAGCTGCATGCCCACGCAGATGCCCAGAAACGGGCGCGCGCGCTCGGTCACCGCTTCGACCATGGCGTCGAAACAGCCCGAGGATTTCAGCGCCGCCGCGCAGGCCGGAAATGCCCCGTCGCCGGGCAGCACGATGCGGTCGGCGCGGGCGACGTCTTCGGGGCGGTCGGTGACGATCACCTCGCCGGCATCCCCCTCGCGCGCCATCCGCTCAAACGCCTTCTGGGCGGAATGCAGATTGCCGCTCTCATAGTCGATAATCGCTGTCAGCACGGTCAGAGCGCGCCTTTCGTCGATGGGATTGCGTCCGCCTTGCGCGGATCGGTATCCAGCGCATCGCGCAACGCGCGGGCCACGGATTTGAACGCCGCCTCCGCGATGTGGTGCGAATTCACCCCGTGCAGCATATCGACGTGGAGAGTGATCCCCCCATGGGTGCTTAACGCCTGAAAGAATTCGCGCACGAGTTCGGTGTCGAACGTCCCGATCTTTGGCGTCGGCAGATCGACATTCCAGATCAGAAACGGGCGTCCCGACAGATCGAGCGCCGCGCGCACCAGCGCATCATCCATGGGCAAGAGGCAATCGCCGTATCGCTTGATCCCGCGCTTGTCGCCCAAGGCTTGCGTCAGCGCTTGCCCAATGGCGATGCCGGTGTCTTCCACAGTGTGGTGGTCGTCGATGTGCAGATCACCCTCGGCACGAACGGTCAGGTCGATCAGAGCATGGCGCGCCAGCTGGTCCAGCATGTGGTCAAAGAAGCCCACACCGGTCTGGTTGTCATAGGTGCCCGAGCCGTCGAGCTCTACAGTCACCGATATGTCTGTTTCCGCGGTCTTGCGGGTAACGGTCGCGCTGCGCATGGCGGCCTCCCTTCATGGTCGCGCGCCTTATAGCAGCGGCGCGCCGCCGCGCAACGCAGGCGTTCACGTCAAGGATGCGCGGGGGCCTTTTCGCCACGCATCAAGGTGATAGGGTGCGCAGCGCAGGCATAAAGCAAAGGGCCACGCCACCGATGCAGTTCACGAAACCCTATGGTTGAGGCCTGGCAATCCCTCGCGACGACCACGCAGGACATCCTGCTCCTCGTGGCGCTGCTGATACCCGCGCTGGCCGTGGGCGTGGCACTGCATTGGGGATATCGCGTCTCGCCGCTCCTCATCGGGCTCTTGCGCCGCCACGCGTGGCTCTGCGGGACCTTCGTCGCGCTTATCGCGCTTTCCGTGGCCATGGGGGCAGGGATCACCGCCCAGGAACGCGGCCTGCGCGAGGGCAGCGCGCGCGCAGCCGAGAAATTCGACATCGTCGTCGCGGCACCCGGCAGCCCCTATTCGGCGATGCTCGCCACCGTTTTCCTCGAAACGCAGGTCCTGCCTCTGTTGGGGGGGGAGGTCTATGACGCTGTCGCCAACCACCCCAACGTCGCGCTCGCCGCGCCGATCGCTTTCGGTGACAGCTATCAGGGCGCGCCGGTCGTGGGCACCACCGGCGAATTCGTCACCCATCTGGCGGGCGGTCTGACCCAGGGCCGCATGTTCGAAACCATCTCCGAGGCCGTGCTGGGCGCCGACATTCCCCTCGACCTGGGCGACAGCTTCGAGCCCGTCCACGGCGACGGCTCCCAGGGCGTGCTTGATGAACACGGGTTCGCCTACACCGCCGTGGGCCGCATGCCGCCCACCGGATCGCCCTGGGACAAGGCCATCCTCGTGGCCGTCGAATCCGTCTGGGATGTCCACAGCCTGCCCACCGGCCACGGGCCCGACTGGGACGGCGCGCTGGGCCCACCCTTCATCGCCGACGAATTCCCGGGCACCCCAGCGATCCTCGTGCGCGCCTCGGAATTCTGGGCCAATTACGCCCTGCGCGCCGAATTCACGACCGAGGACACCATGGCCTTCTTCCCCGGCACCGTGCTGTCAGAGCTTTACACCGTCATGGGGGACGTGCGCCGCGTCATGTCGGTTCTGTCCGTGGTGACACTGACCCTCGTGGCGGTGTCGGTCCTGATCGGGCTGGCCATGCTCATGCGCCTTCTCGCGCCACGCCTCGCGCTGCTCCACGCCATGGGCGCGCCGCGCCGCTTTGCACTCGCCGTGACTTGGAGCCTCGCCGCGCTGCTCATCGCCACAGGCGCGCTCCTCGGCCTGATCCTCGCGCTCTTTGCCGTGCAATGGATTTCTGCCCAGATCAGCGCCCAGACCGACATCACGGTAAAGGCGCATCTCAGCTGGGCCGAAATTCACCTCGCCGCCGGATTCGTCAGCCTCGCGTCGCTCCTGGCCCTGATCCCTGCCGCACTGGCCGCATCACGGGGCTTCGGGCAAATCCGCGCGTAACCCACGTTACTCTACAAGATAAAGCTGCCCGCGGATGTCGCCGAAATAGGTCTGACCCTTGGTGTGCAGGTTGAAATAGAGCTCCCGCTCAAACGCGATCTGCGCCATCCCTGCCACTGTAACCACCCGGTCGCCGGGGATCGCTGGGATGATCGGGCACCCGGCGGTAAGGGCCGCGATCACCCCGTGACCATGGTCCGTCACCGCCACGATGTCCTCATTGGTGATCTCCAGCGACAGCTCCCCATCGGCAAAAAGCTCGGACACATCATGCTCGATCCCGAAATCCACGATGATCGGTCCCAGCTGCCCAGGTCGCCCGCAATGGATGTGGAACATGTTGATATCTTCGGGATCGACATTCTCGATCTTCACATGGGCATAGGCGCGGCTGAGATCGCGGGTAAATGCCAGCGTCCCGTGGCCCCGCGATGTCCGCTCGTTGCGGTCCACGGAGGGCGCGGTGGACTGAAATACCTGCGGGACGATGCGGGGCGTATCGCGCTCCTCGCCACCTTCCTGCTGCGGGCTGAGCCAGGTCTCGAAAACCGCCCCGATCTCACTGCCCCGCGCGGGATCGAGGGCGATGCCGCTCACCGGCGGGACTTCATCGGCGGCGCTCGTCGTGGCGAGGCAAATGAGCATGAATGAGGTCAGAAAACGCATGGCAAACCTGTGTTGGTAAAAGTCAGGAGAAAAATTCGCCGCGATAGATCTGGAGGCCAAAGGTCAGGACCCCCAGAACAACAGAACCGGCCAGTGTCGGCGTCGCGCCAAACATGAGCATCAGGAAAACCGCCCAGTAAAACGCGCCGATCCCGGCCGCCGCGCGGAAATCCACGTTGAGCGCCATCATCAGCAAGAGGCCAAAAAGAAAGCAGGTCTTGGCCCAGTAGACCTTGTTCGCATCAACGATGAACTGCGCCGGGTCAGTGGTGTCGCTGTAGCTTGCAAAGATGTTGATCCCGTCCCCGAACCAGAGTCCGGAGGTCATGCGGACGATGAGATAGGCATAGGCCAGCAGCAGAGCGTAAAATGGCCAGTCAGTGCTAAGAGGATAGCGAAGCATGGGTGCTGTCTCCTTGATTTAAAAAGTGTCAGGGGCGGTAGGCGGTCTCGGCCCAAGGCTCGCGGTCCTCTTCGCCTCCGAAATAGTCGGGGTCGTCGACGACCTCCTGCAGGTCGATCCCGATATCTTCGCCGCGCGGCATGGCCTCCAACGCGGCAGATAGTTCCGCCACGATATCGGGATTTTCCTTAGCGATATCAGTTGCTTCGAAGGGATCTGCGTAGATATCGAACAGCTCCCGATCCTCGCCCCGTTCGATCAGCTTGTAGGGAAACCGGTAGATCGCCGTCCGCTCACCGCCCGCATTGGTGCGCACGATGTAGTCCCGCGCCGGGGCAGGGGTGTCGGTCATCAGCCCGGTCCAAAGGCTCTCGCCGTCGACCGTCAGCTCCGGCCCCGACGCGATCTCCAGGAGTGTGGGAAAGACGTCCTGCACGGTGGCCATATAGCGGTACTCCGCAGGCTCCAGCGTGCCTGGCCAGTGCACAAAGGACGGAACCCGCACGCCGCCCTCGCGGATGGTCTGCTTGCCGCCCTTGAAGGGCCGGTTGTCCGACCCGCCCGTGTTCAGATTGACCCGCACGAATTCCTGAAATCTCGGGGTCACCTCGACGCCCAAACGGCTCTCGATCGCGCGGGCAAAGATCGGTCCGGGCATCTTGCGCAGCGGGTGCTCCCGCACCAGCCCGCCATTGTCGCTCATGAACCAGATCAGCGTGTTCTCGGCGATCCCTTCGGCCTCCAGCGCGTCCCGGATCTCACCGATGGCAGTATCAAGTTCGCTGACCATGGCCGCATGGACCTTGCGGTGCTCGTCCCCGATATGGGCCTGCGCCGCGATGGTCTCTTGCGGTGCCTCATTGGGCAGATGCGGCGCCCCGAATGCGGCATAGAGAAAAAGAGGCCGATCAGGGTCGCGCCTTTCAATGACGTCGACGGCTTCGTCGGCCAAAAGACGCGTGGCATAGCCGTCGTCGCGGACGCTGACGCCGTTTCGCTGCCAGTCATATCCGCCGCCATGGACCTTGTCCCAGTACCCCACACCGCCGGTCAAATTGCCGTAATAGTGGTCAAAGCCCCGCGCATTGGGGTGATAGTCCAGATTGCGCGCACCCAGATGCCATTTGCCGACCAGGGCGGTCTGATAGCCCGCATCACCCAGACGCTCGGCCAGCGTCGTCTCTGTGATCGGGAGCCCGGTGGGATTGTTCTTCGACAATGGATTGGAGATTCCCAACCGCATGGGCGATTTGCCGGTCATCAGCGCCGCGCGGGTAGGAGTGCAGGTAGGCTGCGCATAAAACCGCGTCAGCGCCACGCCCTCGGCCGCTAGCCCATCCATCACCGGCGTCGCGATCTCGCTGCCATTGTAGCCCACATCGCGCCAGCCCAGATCATCAGCGACGATGAGCACGATATTGGGCGGTGTGGCCGGGGCGGCAACCGGGGCCGCCGGAGCCCGCGTCATGTCCGCCCTCAGGCTCAGGACTTCGGCCTTCATCGGTGCCAGCGCCCGCGCCTCCAGCGCTCGATCAACGCCGACATAGCCAGCCAGCGCCAGCGCGGGCAGCGCGAGAAGAACGGATTTCCGCATGGCTTACACCGCCTCCGCCAGCTTCGCAGGCGGCGTGATGCGGCCCATCCAGGGGTTAAAGATGCCCTCGGGGTCGTATTTCGCCCGCAGCGTATCGAGCCGCGCGAGGTTTTCGTCGGTGGTGAACCGATCCGGGCGGCGACCCAGGTTCTCGTCGGCCAGCTGGATGCCCCGCGAATGTTCTGCCATGTCGCTGATCCGCTCGGTGGCCCAGTTGATGTACTTGTCGTCATCCACGGCCTTCTTCCACTCGCCATAGACCGCGAAGTAGTGCTTGGCCTCATTTGCGAATGCCATGTCGGGCCGATCGCCGGGCGGGTACCAATTCAGCCAGAGCGCGTGGCTCGGTGCGGGCGGCATGGTATCGGCCACTTTCTTCAGCCCCGGCAGCAGGTCGTCGATAGGCGCATCCGTCCACATATTGTCGGCGCACCAATGCATGCCCGACGGGAAATGCGTGAGCGTGGCAATCGTCGACATCATCCATGTCGGCGCCTTGATCAGCGGCGTCGTCAGGCTCGCGTGTTTGCGGATCGGACTATCCGTGAGGAACCGAACCGCCTCTTTCGCCTCCTTGCGCGAATGGGTCAAGATTGGGGCGACGATCTCTATACCGGGGCTGAAAATGCCGAGCGCCTTGGGCGTCATCACGAACTGAAACTCGACCTGCCGCGACACATCAGGCCCGATCTCTTCGGCCCAGCGAAACACCTTCTCCATGTGCTTCATGCGAAAGATCTGCATCTTCATGCCCATGAACGCGAACCGCGGATGCAGCCGCAGGTGATAGCGCAGCACCACGGCGAAAAACCCGGGGCCAGAACCGCGCGCGGCCCAATAGATATCGGCGTTCTCGGTTTCGCTGGCGTGGATCTCGGTCCCGTCCGCCAGCACGAGGTCGAGGCCGATCACGCTCTGCGTAGCAAGGCCCAGCTCCCGGCTCCCCCAGCCGAAACCGCCCTGCAACAGGAACCCGCCCATGCAGACATCGTTCACATGGGCCACGGGGAAAAACAGGTTCTGGCGCTGGGCCGCACGATCTAGGTCATAGCTCCACGTGCCGGGGCCGACGCGGGCCACGCCGTCCTCGGCGTCGATCTCCACCTTGTTGAACCGCGCCATGCTCAAGAGCACGGAGTTGTCGCGCAGGTGGTTCTGGTTCCACGAATGCCCGCCGGAACAGACGCTGAGGTTCAACCCACGCTCCCGCGCCTGACGCAGGGTGTATTTCACGTCCTCGACGCTGTTGGCCTCGACAAAGAGCTCCGGCCGCCGGCCCGGATCGCGACCGTTAAAGCTCGTGGCGAGCACGGCTTTGTCGAAACCGGGATCGGTCTTTTGCCAGATGCGGCCTTTTCCAGTGGGGCGTTTCATGGCGCGTCTCCTTCTGTGGCGGGGCCAAATTCGTCGAAGAGGTCGGGGAGGATCCGGGCGAGGTGGTGCATCTCCTGCCCGCAATGGGACATCAGATCGCGCGCGTCCGGGCCCATGAGCTTTGCGATGGGCCGGAAGGGCATCATAGCCAGCCGCATGGCACCGCTGTGAGAATTGCCAGGGGCCACCGTTTCACCGCCGATCCAGAACCGCGACCGCATCTCGCTGCCGGTATCCGTGGGGCGAATGTGATGCACCAGCCAGCCGCCTTTGAGAGGCACTTTGGGGTCGCCCAACCGGGCACAGATCGCCACCGCGCCCTGCGCCTTCAAAGCGGCCTCATCGATGCCGAGCATCGAGGGCCTCACAAATGAGATCGACGCCTTCACGCAAGCCGCGCCGATATATTCCGTCACCAGTGACGTGCGGCCCAGATAGGCCTCGTCGGCACGCCCATCTGCCCAGCGGGCGTCGACATGAGCCTGCGGATGCCAAAGCTTGTAGCGCCGCCCGTCGCAGCCATGCCAACCGAACCACCATTCCCACATGGCAGGCGTCACGCCGGGCATGTCGGTCAGGCAATGCACCCGCGCCCCCATGTCCGGGCTGAACGTGTATCCGGTCTCAACCGCTGCATAGCCGGGCCGCATCAGTTCGCGCGCCTCACCCACGGGCGGGAACAGCGCATGGGCCATGGGCCCCATGGTCAGCGCCTCCATCACCTGTGGCTGCGGCAACGCCATCTCAGGGCGGAAATACGCGCCATAGGGGAGGTCGCGTAGATCGGCGTCCGTGAGACCCAGCGCGGGCGTATTTCCCATGTCGTTTCCTCCCAGTCACAGCTTGATCGGGCGTTTTCGCCTCTTGCGATCAGGTTCTGAAATATTGCACTTAATGATGCAATAAATTAATTGCATGACGTAGTGTAATAACTGTGTCAAGTAGGGGCTATGAACGATCAGGCAGTGAAGAAACGGGGCAGGGGCCGACCACGGCTCGATGCCAGCGACGGGCGCGACGACATCAAGCGGGCCGCCTTGGCCGAGTTCGCGCAGCACGGTTTCAAAGGCGCCAGCATCGACCAGATCGCCGCGCGTGCGGGCGTCGCAAAACGGCTCATCCACTACCATTTCGGGTCCAAGGACGTGCTCTGGAAAGAAGCAGTTTCAGAGGCTTACGACGATTTCCGCAACGAGGTGTTCGCCTTCGCCACGACCCTCCAAGGGGCGGATGCCGAGGATGTCACCGATGCCGTCGTCCTCCAGCTCGTGCGCTTTGCCGCTAAACGGGTGGAGCTGATCCTGATTTCCATCGATGAAAACCGACAGGGAGGGGAGCGCTCCGACTGGCTCAGGTCCACCTACCTCAACCCGCTGCAACAGCTGATGGCCTCGCTTCTGGTGTCCTTCGTGGGCGACACTGAGCGCGGCAAGGCGCTTGCCGCCCACCTGATTCCCGGCATCTTTGGCACCATCATCTTCCCCTTCGTCGACGCCACCGTGGTTAGCGAAGCCCTGGATACAGACGTCTTCAGCGACGCCTATGCCGAAGAACACGCCCGCTTTGTCGCCCGCGTCCTGCGCGCGGGTCTTGTGGCCTGAACGCCCCCGCGCGCTCCCGCAAAAGCCTGTTCAACCGCCCAAATCCTGATCGTGCGCCTAATTTTTAAGCGCCACTCTGGGCCTTCCGTTGCAAACACTCTAGGTTTCTTCCCAGCCGGATGGATATCTGCTCATTTGGCCGCGACGAAAATGCTGCGAAATCAAGACCAGGGGGGACTTAGTCCATGAAAATCTACACGCAGATCGTTGCCGCATTGGCGGTGACCACAACCATGGCCCAGGCGGGCGGCCACGCGACCGAAGTGCCGTTCGCGCTGGACTGGAAATTCGAAGGGCCCTCAGCGCCCTACTTTGCCGCCATCGACAATGGCCATTTCGAA
The DNA here is from genome assembly GCA_038747015.1 of Pseudomonadota bacterium. Lineage (GTDB taxonomy): Bacteria > Pseudomonadota > Alphaproteobacteria > Rhodobacterales > Rhodobacteraceae > Shimia_B. The sequence continues at coordinate 38,437 of JBCDKE010000014.1, read as the reverse complement.
GGCGCGGGCCTCAGCGTTGAAATTACCGCTGGCTCGGGCTCCCTCGACGCGATCCCCAAGGTCGCAACTGGGGCGTTCCCCATCGGCTTTGCCGACATCAACAGCCTGATCCGCTTCCTCGACCAGAACCCCGGCGCACCCGTGACGGCTGTCATGATGGTCTATGACAAACCACCTTTCGCCGTGATCGGGCGGGAATCCCTCGGGGTCACCGCCCCCGGCGACCTCGAAGGCAAAGTCCTGGGCGCACCGCCCCCCGACGGCGCCTGGGCGCAATTCCCGATCTTTGCCGCCGAGAACGATCTCGATATCGGTGCCATCACGGTCGAACCAGTGGGCTTCCCCACCCGCGAACCCATGCTCGCCGAAGGCAATGTCGCCGCGATCACCGGCTTTTCCTTCAGCTCATACCTGAACCTCGTGCGCCTCGGCGTGCCCGAAGACGACATCACCACGCTGCTCATGGCTGATTTCGGCCTCGACCTTTATGGCAACGCGATCATCGTGAATACCGACTTCGCCGCCGAGAATGCCGAAGTGGTATCCGGCTTCCTCGAGGCGGTCGCCATGGGCTGGAAAGACGCCATCGCGGATCCTGCCTCGGTCATGCCCGCCCTGATCGACCGCAACCCGGCCGCCGATAGCGATCTCGAACAGCGCCGGCTGCAGCTCGCCATCGATGCCAATGTCATGACCGACTACGTCAAGGCGAACGGCATGGGCACCATCGATCCCGCGCGCCTCGATGCGGCTATCGAGCAGATCAAACTGGTCTACGAGTTCCAGAACGCGCCCGACGCGTCGCTCTACTTCACCGATGCCTACCTGCCCGAAGGCGGCTTCGCAGTCGAATAGACACGCGACCAAAGACGACCCTTGGGGGCGGCCCTGCGCTGCCCCCAATACTCCTTCAAAGGCCACCATGACTGCACTCATCGATATCAAGGGCGTGCGCCACGCCTACGACACCGCCGCGGGTCCGCTCCCCGTGCTGGACGACCTGAACGTGACTGTGGAGCAGGGCGGCTTCTGCGCCGTTGTCGGCCCCTCCGGCTGCGGTAAATCTACGCTCACCCGCCTGATCGCGGGCCTCATGCGCCCCAACGAGGGCGAAGTCTGGCTCCACGGTGAACTGGTCAAAGGCCCGCGCTCCACCGTGGGCATGGCCTTCCAGAACCCCGTGCTCCTCGAATGGCGCACGATCCTGCACAACGTCATGCTGCCGCTCGAAATCGTGCCCGGTGGCCTCAAGGGCAAGGCCGCCGAGGACCGCGCCCGCTTCCTGCTCTCTCTCGTGGGCCTCGAAGGGTTCGAGGACAAACGCCCGTCTGAGCTTTCCGGCGGCATGCGCCAACGCGCCTCGCTGTGCCGGGCACTGGTGCATCAGCCCGACGTGCTGATCCTCGACGAACCTTTCGGCGCGCTCGACGCCTTCACCCGCGAGGACCTCTGGCAGACCATGCACGAGGTAAAGGAGAAAGAGCCCTTCACCGCCGTGCTCATCACCCATGACCTGCGTGAATCGATCTTTCTGGGCGATCAGGTGGTGGTGCTCTCAGGCCGTCCCGCCCGCACGCAATACGTCATGGAAATCCCACGCAGCGCCAAACCCAGCCTCGAGGATCTCTATACGCCCGAGGCCGCCGAACGGCTGGCCATCCTGCGCCACCAGATCGAGATTGCCCAGGGCCGCGCGGTCGAGGAGGTGGCGTCATGAACGGAACCCTCCGCAAAATTCTCGTCCCAACGGTGGCCGTCATCATCTTTCTGGTGCTGTGGGAGGGCCTCGTCTGGGTCATGGGCTGGCCAAATTACAAAATGGCGTCCCCCAGCGACCTGATCCCGGCCTATGAACGCTATTGGGAGCTATTCCTCGTCATGGGCTGGCAGACGCTCTGGCGCACGGTGCTCGGGCTCTTGCTCGCCATCGTGGTGGGCACGGCCATCGGCATGATCATGGGCTTTTCGCGCACCATGCGCGATGCGCTCTACCCGCTGCTTGTCGGCTTCAACGCGATCCCCAAGGCCACCGTGGTGCCCATCGTGGCGCTGATGTTCGTCGGTGCCCACGACTTCAACACCGTGCTCATCGCCTTCATGATCTCGTTCTTTCCGATCGCCGTCTCGGTCTCCATTGGCCTCTCGACGCTCGAACCCGAATACCGCGATATCCTGCGCTCCCTTGGCGCCTCGCAGACCACGATCTTCTGGAAAATCGCGCTCCCCAAAACGCTGCCCGAATTCTTTGGCGCGCTCAAAGTCTCAGTCACGCTGGCCTTCATCGGCACCAACCTGATGGAGATCGTCAGCCCCCATGGCCGCGGCCTAGGCGCGCTTTTTGACAGTGGCAAAACCAACTCGGACTACCCGCTGATGTTCGCCGTCCTCATCGCCTTGGCGGTGCTGGGGATCGTGCTTTACTACGTCGTCGTGGCCCTCGAAAAGGTCTTTGCAGGGTGGGCTGAAAGGCAGCCTCAGTAGCGTCGCAATGCGGAGACCGGTCTGCGGAAGTTGCTCGCAAGCCGTTAAAATTAAACAGGAATATTTCGAAAAGGCGAGGTGAAGGCCCCGCTCGCGCCACATTTCCGACACACCACGGAACCCGCCGCAGCCCATCTTCGCTGCCGGACCGTTTTTCGCTTAGACGACGGATTTGGGGATTTGGGTGTGACGTTTCAGGCAAGGGTAGAACCTTCTCTCAACGAAGAGCCAGCGCCGCCGGTAACGGGTGGCGATGAGCTGCCTATGGGCACCGAACTTTGCTTTGGTCAGTACCGTATTGAACGGTTTCTCAACTCCGGCGGCTTTGGGATCACCTACCTCGCCCGCGATAGCCTCGATCGGCGCGTCGTCATCAAAGAGTGCTATCCAGGCGTTCTGTGCCACCGTCAGGGGCTTGATGTACGGCTGCGCGCCAGCACCTATGCGCAAGATTTCGACTACCTCATGGATCTGTTCAAACGTGAGGCACACGCCTTGGCGCGTCTCAAACATCCTGGGGTCGTCAATGTTCACCAGATCTTTGAGGCCAACAACACGGCCTATATGGCGCTCGATTTTGTGGCGGGCCTCGACCTTTTCGAAGTCATGGAAAACTATCCGGATTTCCTGACGCCATCTGTGATCCAGTCACTGGCCCGACAGGTTCTCGCGGCCCTCGATTACGTCCACGAAAATGGAATCCTGCACCGCGATATCTCGCCGGATAACATCCTGCTCGATAACTCGCACGCGCCCGTTCTGATCGATTTCGGTGCCTCGCGCGTTGGTCAGGCGCGCTCCAGTCGGGTCCTGTCCCGGATTTACACGGTCAAGGACGGCTACTCTCCGCAGGAGTTCTACTTCGAAGGCCGCTTTCAGTCGCCTGCCTCCGACCTCTATGCATTCGCGGCCACGCTCTACCACCTGATCACGACGTCCTGCCCCCCAAATAGCTCTGAAAGGCTATCGGCAATCTCAGAGGGCAACGAGGATCCGTACACGCCGTTGTCGGGACGGTTTCCGGCCTATCCCGCCGCTTTTCTCGAGCGGATCGACACCGCCATGAATCTCTTTGCCAAGGAACGCATGCAAAGCGCAGCGGACTGGTTGCAGTGCATCGGGGATGAGGGGCCGACCGCCCAAGAGACGGCGCCCGAAGGTCCCCAGGTGCGGCCGCCTGCACGCGCTGACCATGAAACCCTGCGCCAAATATATGAACTTGTCGAAGAGAACCGCGAAGACATGGACGCAGGCGACGAAGAACCCGCCGACGCACACGCAGAGTTCGATGCTCAGACAGCGCGGCAGGCCGAAAAACGCGCCCGTGAAATCGAATACTGGTCGATCCTGAACGAAGATCCCGAGGAACTGGCCCGCGCCGCCGAGAAAGAGCGCGCAAAGGCCAAGCCAAAAGTGGCCAAAGAGGCGGATACCCCGCCGCCCAGGGGCGGGCTCTATGGATTGCTGTCCTGGGGCAGGCGTCGGCGAAAGAATAACGCAAAGATGTGTGGTTAGCCCGAGGAGAGTAGCGAGCATGCAAGGTTTCAAACACTTAGTTTCCACCAAAAAGCCCGGGATCCGGCGGGCGCAATCGCATGACGGAGGCGCGCCTTCGGTAGCCTCGAGCGAGGCAAGCCACGTGCCCACCGTCGACGTCTTGGGCCGCGAGGAACCCGCCGCGTCAAAAGAGATACCTTCCGAGCGGCGCTCTCCTCATACAACGCGCATAAACATGGCCTTCTCTCCAGATCTTCAGGACGGTCAGGACTCCGTTGCACCGTCCGCGCCTGTCGAAGAGTATGCCAACCAACCCCGCGGGCCAGTTGCGGCTGGGGATCCTGTGTCGGGCGCGGCGGCCAGTCCGGTTAGCTACGACGCGCCACCCGCGCCAGCCGCGAGAGCCGAGGAACCAGCCCCGCAACTTTCGCCGCTACCTTCTCCTGTGCCATCTCCCGCGCCATCTCCTGTGCCTTCGCCGGCGCCGCCCTCTATTCCCGATGTCGAACTTCAGACCCCGGCCCCGCTCACCCACCAGGCGATGAGATTGGGCCAAGAAGACCCATCCCCAAAAAGGGCGGCCCCCGCAAAGCGCAACAATACCCGGCTCTTAGGCTTTTCGGCCGAAGAGACTGCACCGGATGTCTTTGCGACCAAAGCCGCGCCCGTGGCCGCCCCGCAGCCGCGCTATCCCATCGGTTGGTTGGTGGTCCTAGAGGGACCGGGGCAGGGCATGTCCTTCACCGTCATGGCCGGGCTCACGACTATCGGCCGGGCCGAGACGCAGACCATCTCGCTCGATTTCGGCGATGACAGCATCTCGCGCGAACAGCACATGGCCATCGCCTATGACGAGGATGAAAATACGACTTTTGTCGGCCATGGCGGCAAGCGCAACATCGTGCGCCTGAACGGTAAGCCTCTGCTCACCACCGAAGAGCTTGCCGATGGCGATCATATCAAGATCGGCAAGACGCTGCTCTACTACATTGCCCTGTGTGGCAGCGAATTCGCCTGGAAGGACGTCATGGGTGACGGGCAATCCAATGGCTAATCTCAGCGCGGATACTGCCCTGGCCCAGGACATCGGTAGCCGCGCGCGTCAGGAAGACGCCGTGGTGGCCTACTGCTCCAAGGGCACAGAGCTCACGATCGCCGTGCTCTCCGACGGCATGGGCGGGCACAAGGACGGTGACCTCGCCAGCCGTATCATCGCACGTGAAATGTTTGGCGAACTCTATGTCGCAGCGGCGCGGCCCAAGGCGCTTCGTCACAGCAATTCGCTGATGCTCCGCGCGGCGCTGAGCAATGCAAACCACCGCCTTGCCCAACACGTAGCCTCTGGCCACATCAGCGATGATACGGGCGGCACCGTTGTGTGCGTCGAAATCCAAGACGGTCAAATGCGCTGGCTTTCTGTGGGCGATAGCCTGCTCTACCTCATGCGAGATGGCCGCCTAAAGCGCCTCAACCAGCTGCATCTGGTGGCGGCACAGCTCGACATGATGGTCGCCTTTGACCAGCTGGATGTGCACACGGCGCTCAGCCATCCCGACCGCTACTGCCTGACATCCGCAGTCACCGGGCAAACGATCCCGAAAATCGACTGCCCGGACACGACGTTGGACCTGCAAGAAGGCGACGTCGTGCTGGTCGCCAGCGATGGGATCGACGTGCTCGAGGAACCCCAGATAAGTTCGATCATCGAGGAAAACCTGCACCGCGAGAGCAAGGATATCGCCGACGAAGTGCTCTGCGCCGTGCGAAACGCGGGCGCCATAGATCAAGACAATACTTCCGTCATCGTGATCAAGATCGGCGGCGAAGTGCAGCCCGCCGAGGGCCCGCTAAAGCGCATCGGCCGACACCTCAGTTCGCTGGTCACTCCGGGTTTTCGTGCTGATCCCAGCATGACGAAATTGGAAGCATGATGGATCTAGAGGCCCAAAGATCAAAGACGTTGGAGCGTCTGTCGAGTATCGCGCAATCTGATCGGATATCAGAAAAGGCCAAGCAGCGCTGCGCGGGCATCCACGATCGGCTGGAAAGCCCGGTGCTTGTGGGGATCCTTGGACCTGACACGCAAGAAAAGCAGGCCGTGCTCAATGAATTGCTTGGGCTAACCGTGCTACCGCGGGACGGCCCCCCCATCAGCTTAGAAGTGCAGGCCGGCGACGCGCCTTACACGATGCTCAAGCTCGCCGATGGCAGCGTTGATGAAATCCAGAGCTACCCTACCGCCACTTTCCTTGCTCAGGGCGCTGATTTTGCGGCCATCACCTCACCAAGGTGTGCTGAGCTGCACTGCGAGTTCGTTCTGATAGAATGCGCGGACAGCGTGGACGAACTGCGCGAAGCGCTTGAGTGGGCGGGCACCCGGATCGACCTCGCAATTTGGTGCACGCAAAACTGGGCTGAAAGCGAACGCACGGCTTGGACCAACTCGGCCGAGCGCGTTCGGGACCACGCGATCCTCGTGATCCGCAGTGACGCGTCAGAGTTCCAAGACCAAAGCGTTTTCAGCGAGTTCGCCGTCACCGCCTTCCGAGGTCCCGCGGACACGCAAACAGTTGGGCATGAAGAGAAAGGCTTGGAAACCCAAATGCGCGCGCTGATTGCGGAAGCGCGCGAACAGGATCTCTTGTCGGCGGAACTCTTTCTGCGCCGCTATGACAAACTGGCGCCCGATCTAGCAATTGACGCCTCCACTCGCCCAGCCGCCGTGGAAACAGCAGACCAGCCGTATGAAAAGGCCCAAGGCGAGTTGGGAAAACTCTTCCAACATGTGCGCGTTAAGGCAGAGAAGCTCCTCAGCATTTGCGCGGACCCGCCAGAGGATGCCCGCGCCCTGCTGGAAGAATTTGAAACGGCAATGTCCGCCACTGCGGATCTGCTCGGCTCTCTCCCCAGCATCGAAAAAGAGTGGCCGCACCTGCATGCCAACGTGCTCGATGCTCACGATCTGACCGTGCTGCTGAAATTCGAAGGCCGTCAGGAACACACCCTTCAATGCGCCCGCCTGCTGAGCCAACTTCGTGATGAAACCGAACGCGCCTATCTTGCGTGCCCTTCTGTGGGAACCAGCGAGGGGGCGCGCATTCAGTGAATATGCTTCCTCCTAGATCAGCGATGACGCCATCAATCAACAACACGGCGCTTTCTGCTTTTGGCGCGCTAGCCCCGTTGCAAGAAGAGCTGACCCAGTTGGTGGAAAAACTCGAGGAGATCGACAAAGCTCAATCTCGCGCATCTGGGCCAAAGGCACGAGACCTACTGGAAAATATACGAGAATTCGAGCCAACAGTGACGTTCATTGGTCAGGTAAAGGCCGGGAAAACCACTCTCGTGAACGCTATGGCGGGGTACCCAGACCTGCTGCCGACGGAAATCAATCCTTGGACATCCGTTGTCACCTCGCTTCACCTGACGGCCCAAACTGCGGGAAAAACGGACGAATGTGCATTCCGCTTCTTTACGAACGAAGAATGGGAAAATCTGCTCCGCTATGGCGGTCGCCTGGGGGAAATCGCGGACCGTGCCGGGGCCGCCAGCGAAATCGAAAAGGTGCGCCAGCAGCTCGATGAGTTGCGAGAAAAGTCGCGCCGCCGGTTGGGTAAAAGGTTCGAATTGCTGCTCGGGCAGACCCATCGCTACGAACACGTCAGCCGCGAATTGGTGCGGCGCTACGTCTGTCTGGGGGACGACTTCCAACCCGAGGACAATCTCTTTTCCGAGGTCACCGAGACCCTGCAAAACGACCATGAAGGACAGTTTGCCGATATCACCAAAACCGCCGACATTACGCTCACGGGGGCGTCTGTTCCCATGCCCCTTTGTTTGCAGGACACGCCCGGCATCAACGACACTTTCCTTGTGCGCGAACAGATCACGCTCAATGGCCTGCGCGGCAGCCATGTCTGTGTTGTCGTGCTCTCAGCGCAGCAAGCACTTTCAACCGTGGATTTGGGGCTCGTGCGCCTCGTTTCGAGCATCCGCGCGCGTGGCATAGTCATCTTTGTCAATCGCATCGACGAGCTGTCTGACCCTGTCGCTGAGGTGCCCAATATTCGTACGGGTATCCAGGATACTTTGGCGCGCTTTGGCGGCCCAAAGGATGCCGAAATCATTTTCGGGAGCGGCTTTTGGGCGCAAAGTGCCGTGGCCGACACCTATGACGCGCTCAGCGATGCGAGCACTGAAACCCTATTACGGTGGACGCGCGAGAACCTCGAAGAAGCCTTGGCGTCGGCCTCGCCACAAGAAGTGGTTTGGCAAATGTCAGGCGCGCCCGCTCTCGGCGAAGCCATCGCCGAACGGGTGCAGGCCGGGCCCGGCAATCATCTGCTCCAACGCACCCGAGCCGCGCTTACAAACCTGCATGCAACGGGTCAGGTCGTCGAAAATCTGCAATCGCCGCGACGAGATAGTCTGCGCAGCGCTAATCTCGCCAAGTCAGAGTTCGCCAGCCAGATCGAAGATATTAAATCCCAATGCAAATCGGCGCTTGCGGCAGATCTCGCGGCTGCAGCCCACAGTTTTGATCAACGCGCTGAGAGCGCGGTTGAAACTTTTGTAGAAAGGGCGCTCGCGGACCTTGCCACGCACCTGCAACAGCACGACACCCAAGAGGTCTGGACATATGATCCCGTGGGTCTGCGCGTCCTGCTGCGTGGCGCATATCAGGCCTTTGTTGCGGCGGCGACGCGGGCCACCGATGCGCGTTTAGCTGACGCCGCAAACGCCGTTTCCGCGTGTCTGTCAGAACTCGTCGGGGACAATACGATCCCCGTCACAATCCGTCCTGAACCAGCGCCCCCGGCACCCGCCGCGGTAGAGCTTGGCGGCGTCATTGCACTGGATCTCAAGGGAAGTTGGTGGCGCAGATTTTGGCTCAAGAAGCGCGCCAAAGACGCCTATGTTGCGGAATTTAAGAAGTTGCTCCTGCAAGAGGCCGACGCACTCGCCCATCAGATCAAAGAGAATTGTGTCGGCGCGCATTGCACGCGCCTAGAACGCATCCCGGCAGACTTCATCGATCAGCAGGTCGCAATTCTCTTCGATGACCGCACGGCCGAGGCACCGACAAAGGACGTGCCACAGCGCCCGAGACGTCGTCCTATCCCAACAAGGAATTAGCAAAACTACTTTTTCACTACCAAAGGGGCTTACTCATGAATCAGCCATACTCAGAGTTACCGAAACGCATTCCCCGCCTCGCGCTTATGGGCGAATTCAGTGCTGGGAAAAGTACGCTGGCCAATCTGTTGCTCGGCACGCCCGTGTCGCCGGTCATGGCAACGGCCACTCAGCTGCCACCGATCTGGTATCGAAGCGGCATCGGGAGTGCGCTGGTAAAACGGGGCAGTGGCGACGTGCCCTTTGACTTTGCCTCGATCAACCAGACCGACATGACCGAGGTGCACCTGATCTACCATCGCCTTGGAGCGCGTATTCTCAGCGTTGCTGAGGTGATCGATTTCCCGGGCACGGCGGACCCGAATATGGATCTCGCGGTTTGGAAGGCCCTAATTCCTCAATTGGATATGGTGTTTTGGTGCACCCCAGCCCATCAGGCGTGGCGCCAATCCGAAGCCGCTCTTTGGGAGGAGATGCCAGAAGCCCTCAAAAAACGCAGTGCCTTGCTCGTCACCCGCATGGATCAGGTCCTCACCGAGACCGCCAAAGCGCGCCTCCTTCATCGCCTCAGGCAAGAAGTCGAAAATGAGTTTGCGGCGGTGCTGCCGGTTTCCTTGACCGGCAATCCTCATGACCCCCAATCCAAACCCAGCGGACTGCGCGAGGCCGTGCAAACTATGCAGCGGTGGTGCGTGGAAATCGACCAGGCGGGCACCACAAGCGAAGCGCGCCCCCTGAACCTCGAAGCCCTTTCACCCCCGCCCGCCGACGCCGTCGCGCGACCTGTACGGGCAATAAAACAGGGCGGTGTCACTCCACGACGCATCTTTCCTAGAGGACTGGCGCCGGCAGGCCAAAGTCTGGCTTGATACTGGCGTGTCCGCGGTAGCGCCTCGTTAACCTCGACCGCGCATATTGCGCCGCGTGATCGAGAACCCAGTAAATGACGCCCTGCAGAACCTGCGCCAGCGGCTGCGAGGATGCGAAATCGCCGCCCTCGTCGACATGCATTCGGCGACATGCCTCGTGGCGTCCAGTGAAATCTCGCTGGGGCAAGAGCGTTTTGATGCCCTATGCGCCGAGGCGCGGCTCCTGCTCGGGGAGGACGGCCGAGGGACGGACCGTTTGGCGGTCAGTGTTGGCCCCTTGGGGATCTCCATTTTCCTGCGCGATCAAACGAATGAGGCAGAGGCCCTGTGCTTAGTGCTCGCACCAGACGCACCAATGGACGAGGTCGATCGCAAGTGCCGCGGCTTCTTTGGGGCGCTCCTTCCCGGCCAAACCAGTGGGAGGGCTACCAATGGCGCAGATCACGGCTGACGGGATCATTCAACGCGTGCGCGCCTCCCTTCTGGATGCGGCGCGCCATGGGCCGGGTATGGCGGACCATGGCGTTCTAACTACCGATGCTCAGGCCCTGGGGCTCATTGCCAGGCACATTCAGCGTACGATCCTGCCCCGCCGTTTGAATTTTATGGCAGATGGCAGATGTGTCCTGAGCGTTACCGCGGCCGACGGGCGCGTGCGAACCTATCGCCTGACCGCAGCCCAGGAACGCCGCGCTGACGATGCTGACGAGATTTGCAAAGACGCCGTCTCTGCCCTGAAAAACGAAAAAGAGCTGCGCATCGAAACAGCGGCCGTTTCAGCCCCTGATGCGAGGCAGGCCGATGGGATCAGTGCCGACGATATCTTGAAATCGGCCGGATTGGCATGGCCAGCGGCGGTGCTGCCGGATGCACAAAGCCTTTTGCAGGCCTCTGCTTTGGCGCCGAAAATCATCGGTTTTTACGCACCGGGCGGGCCCCTGCCTGATAGTGTGCCGCCGAACCTGGGCCCCTGGATCGATACCCAGTTTGATCGGGCAGAACTGGCGCTCAAGGTGCGGCTCAGCAGCGCGGCAAACTATGAACTTATCTTACGTGAGGCGCCGCATCCTGATCCCATTTGCTTGGCCATCTTCCCCGGGCGCGAGGGGCCGCGTGGGGCGCTGATTGCAAATGCCAAAGTGCTTGAAGTCGCGGCCCAGTGGTCTGCAATTCTAGCGACCCCTGTGCCCGCTCGGGGTCCGATTAGGGCAGGGCGGTGACCGCTCCCAGTTGATCCGGCTGCCTCAGAGGACCAAACTACGCGACGCAGTCAAAACGGGGTCGTAACCGGCTGGAACCGCGAGACATCTGTGTTCGAGATTTTCTGCAAGACCTCGATCACATGGGCGACATAGGCCTCTGCGGTCTTTTCGCCTTTTTCGGCGGTGGCGATATGCGCTTCGCCCGCGACGCCCGCCGGATGCACATCCGAGGCGATCCAGCCATGGGCAATGGCACCCACCGGCGGGATATCTCCCTGATCATGGACCCAGCGGAAATCCTCGGCCTTGGACATGTCCACCGTATCGGGCCGGAAATGCAGCATCAGCGAGGTCTCGTTGTCGCCGCCATGGATGCCCTGCGACATCTCCTGCGCGCTATAGAGCCCCTCCGGCACAGCCCCCGCGCCCCAGCCCATGCGCACGCAATACATCCCCGCCTGAACCCGCAGCTCGCGGGACACGATGCTGATCAGGTCCGCATTGCCGCCATGGGAATTCACGATCAGCATCTTGCGCACTCCCGCGCGGGCAATCGACAGGCCGATCTCGGTCCAGGCCTTCATCGCCGTCTCGGCGGTCAGCGTCAGCGTCCCCGCTGCCCAGAGATGCTCGTTGGATTTGCCCACCGCCTGAACCGGCAGCAAACGAATATCCAGATCGTCCGGACACCGCTCCGCCAATAGGCTGCACAGCCCCTCATTGATGAATGTGTCCACGCCCACCGGCAGGTGCGGCCCGTGCTGTTCGACGGCCGCCGTCGGCAAAATGGCAATCGTGCGGTCGGGGTCGATGTCGAGCGCAGTGGCAGGGTAGTCGATCCAGTAACGGCTCATGTCGTGACGGCCTTCGAGGTTGGTTCAGAGCTGCGCCCAGCGGCGATCAGCTTGTCAGTCTTGGCCGCAACGCGCGCCAGATGTTTCGTCAGCGACGCGCGCGGCGCGGTATCCATCAGGTAATGCGCGGCAAAAACCTTGCGTGTGCGCGGCGCCAGCAAAAGGCCCACCCCCCGCATCAGCGTGCGCTTGCCCGGCGCCCCAATATACATCGTCAGCCACCGGCTCGCCCCGCAGGTCGTGAAAACGCCCAGACGGCGGATATGGTGCAACGCAGGCTTGATGTTTTCCCCATCGGCCTTTGGCATCTCAAAGGCGATACCGGGCAAAAGCACCCGGTCGAGCCAGCCTTTCAAAACCGCTGGCAGCCCGTACCACCAGGTCGGGTAGACAAAGATCAGCGTATCGCACCACTCGATATCATCGGCGTATTTGGCGATGGGCGCCCGGTTCGTGTCGCAATCCTCGTAGCCCACCCATTCATCGGTGCTCAGCACCGCCGAAAACCCCTCAGCGTACAGATCATGGAGCCGGTAAGGCACGCCCGCCGCCTCCAGCCGCCCAATGACGGTGTCGCGCACCGCAGAGTTAAAGCTCCCTTCCTTCGGGTGGCAGTACACGATGAGCGCGCGCATTTCAGAAGCTTTCCATCTCTCGTTTCACCCGGGCCAGGAACGCCTTACAGCCCGCCTCAGTGATGTTGTTCATATCATACTGCGCGATGTAGCGAACCTTCTCGGGCCGCATCGTGCCCCACATAACGCGTGAGAACAGCTTGCGCGGGGGGTCACCGGCCAGCATCGCCGTCCAGCGCGTGGCACCATAGGTGCACACCGTCGCGATCTTCTGGACGTTGTCGAGGCAGGGGGTGAGCTTGCCATCGGCCAGCGTAAAGGTGACCCCCGGCAGCATCACCCGGTCGTGCCAGCCCTTGAGGATCGCCGGCAGGCCGAAATTCCACACAGGATGGCAAAAGATCACCGCGTCCGCCGCGCGCAGCCGGTCAACATAGCCCTGCACAGGGCCGGTGTTGATCTCGGTATTGTGGTAGTTGCGCCGTTCTTCCTCGCTCAGAACCGGTTGAAACCCCTCGGCATAAAGGTCGCAATCATCGACCTCCCAGCCTTTGGCCTTCAGCGTGTCGACAACGATCTCATGGGCCGCCGCGTTCAGGCTCTCGGGTACCGGGTGGGCATAGATGACATGGGCGCGCGGCATTCACTCTGCCGCAGTTTTCGCTTGCAGCCCGGGCCACGCATACATGCGCTCATAGCTCCAGTCCGGGTCGTCCCAGGCGATCATCTTGCCGGGGTTCAGCAGGCCCTTGGGATCGGCCTCGCGCTTGAACTCCAGCTGGCGCTCGTCAACGGACTGCCGCCCGCCTTCTTCCAGCGTGTAGCGGTGCGGGTTGAAATTCATCGCCCCGTTGGCCTCGTGGATGGCGACGATCTCGTCCAGACGCGCCTCGGTGGTGAAATTCACCAGCGTCAGCGACCCAAAAGATATCTTGCCGTTCTGCCGCGTGACCTCGATGTGCTGCAGGCATTCTGGGCTGAGCAATCCGCGCATTTTCCGGCACAGCGCCACCGGATCATCCGATCCATAGGCGATCTGCAGATAGGTGATGTTCGGATCGACCTGCAGCGCGCGCAGCGTCGTGTGGTTCCAGCCGTATTCAAACGCCGGGCCGGGGTCTTCGTCCCAGTCATTGTCCGAAGACAGGTAGATCGTGTTGGCGCCGTCGAACCCGGCAGTAAAGGTCTCCCATCCGGGCATCGATTGCGGGGCGACCATGATCGCCACCAGCACGTCGCCCGGTTCGGTATGCGGCGCGATCTTGGGGAAATACTTTTCCGTCGTCGGCGCCTCGTAGACCGACAGCTCTTTCAACAGCAGCCCGTCACAGGACCCCAGATCATAGGCATATTGGATCGCCTCGTCGAAATCCTTGAAACTGACAAAGATGTGCTCCCACTCGTAGGCCGCCGCCAGCGGGATTTCGATCTCTGTGATGATCCCATTGGTGCCATAGGCGTGCGAGACCCGGTGCAGGTGGTCGCCGGTGATGTCGATGACGCGGGGCTCTTCCTCCATGGTCACGACGCGCAACCGGATGATGTTGCCCGGATCGCGCAGGCTCCCCCAGCGGATCGACCCCACGCCGCCCGACCCCCCGGCGATAAAGCCACCGATGGTGGCCGTGGACCACGTGGACGAAAACATGCGGATTTCCTGCCCGCTGTCTTCGATGCACGCGGCGTCGATGTCTTTGAGCAGGCAGCCCGGCTCGCAGATCACGCGCCCCGGATGGATCTCCTTGATCGCCGCCATTTTCGCCATGTGGAGCACACAGCCCCCCGCCAGCGGCATCGCCTGACCGTAATTGCCGGTACCCGCACCGCGCGTGGTGACCGGCACATCATGGGCGTAACAAATCCGCAGAACCTCGACGACCTGCGCCTCGCTCTCGGGGATGCACAGGAAATCCGCCGTCACATGGTCCAGACGGTCCTTCAGCACCGGCGAGTACCAGAAATAGTCGCGCGAGCGCTGTTTCACGGCGGCCTTGCGGGTGACGGTCTTGATCCCGGCTTCTTCCAGGGCGGCAATGGCTGCTTCGATGTTCATGGTGTCTCCATCAGCGGGTCGAGTTCCGCGTAATCAGGTAACGTTCGGTCGATGGCGCGCCCGGCGCGCAGGACGATCCTGTCCGATTGCGGGCGCGCAAAGAGTTCGGTCCAGGATCGCGCATTGCAGATCACCAGATCGGCAGGCGCACCGGCTGCAAGGCTCGGCGCGTCAAAGCCGCAGGCAGCCGCCGGCGCGTTCAGGAACGACTGTGTCCAGTCAAAGGCCGAATGGTCAAGATGCCCGATCCGCGTCGCCTCGCGCATCACCTCGATCATGTCGAGATCGCCATAGGCATAGAACGGGTCGCGCGTGTTGTCCGAGGCAAAACTGACCGAGATACCGCGCGCCGCCATCTCATGGACCAGCGTGATCCCCCGGTTGCGCGGCGTCCGCGCCGCGTGGCGGTCCTGCAGATACATGTTGCACATGGGCAGGCTCACGACGTGGAGCCCCGCCCGCGCCACGAGGTCCAGCGTCTCCAGCGCGTCCTTTTCATCCATCACCGACAGCGAACACAGATGGCCCACGGTGACGGGGTAGGGGAAACCGCGATCAATCACCGTCTGCGCAATGTCGCGCAGCGTGTTGACCGTGGGGTCCATGGTCTCGTCCACATGGAAATCCGCGTGCAGGTCGCGCGCCTCGGCGGCCTCAAAGAACGCATCAATCTGCGGCTGAAGGTCTTCGCTGGGATAGGTGACCATCCCCAGGACACCACCGGCGCGCGCCACGTGGTCGGCGGTAGTTTGGAATTCAGGCTCCAAAGCATAGGGGCAGGCCACCAGACAGGCCGCCTGCAGATCAATCTTGCCCGCCCATTCCGCGCGCACCTCGGGAAACAGCCCCCAACTGATCGCGTCCTGCGGCGCGTGACTGTCGAGATGCGTGCGAATGGCGCGGGTGCCATAGGCATAGGCCGAACGCAGCGAAAATGTCATCCGTGCCCGCACATCCTCGGCCGACCAGCGCGCCGAGGAATCCCCGCGCACCGCCATCAGCGCCCCGTCGAAACTGCCGTCAGGATTGGGCGTGCGGGGCCAGATATGACCCTTGTCGAGATGGGTGTGCATGTCGACAAAACCGGGGAAGACCATCGCCCCGCCCATGTCTATCGCGGTGGCGTCAGGGGCCTCCTGAATGAGGCCCCCATCGATGCTCAACGTCGTCTTCACCATCCCCGTGCCACCATCGAGGCACGCGGCAGGCACAGTCACATTTTCCAGGCGAAGCGGCCCCTCGGGCAGCACCGGCAGCGGCATGATTTACTCCCGTTTCAGCGCGGATTCATGCCACTTGCGCAGCGCAAGATGCGAGATCAGCGAGGTCGTCGCGTAGATGATCACCCCGGTCGCCGCGATCAGCAGAAGGGCGGCAAACATCCGCGGGATCTGCAGACGGTAACCGGCCTCGAGAATGCGGAACGCCAGCCCCGACCCGATGCCGCCCGTCCCGGCGACATACTCGGCCACCACGGCCCCAATCAGCGCCAGACCGCCCGCGATCTTAAGACCGCCCAGAAAATACGGCAGCGCCGAGGGCAGCTGTAGGTGGATCAACCGCTGCCAGCGGTTGGCCCGGTAGATCGTAAAGAGATCGCGCAGGTTATGATCCGACGACTTCAGCCCCAGCGTCGTGTTGGCGAGTATAGGAAAGAACGCCACGATCCACGCGCAGAGCAAGAGCCCGATCAGACGGTTCTCGACATAGATGAAAATCAACGGCGCAATCGACACGATGGGCGTCACCTGCAGGATCACGGCAAAGGGCGAAAACGACATCTCCGCAAAGCGCGATAGCGAAAACAGCACCGCCAGCCCAACGCCCCCGATCACCGCTACCGCCAGCGCCAGCCCGGTGATCTGCAGCGTTACCAACAACGATTGCGACAGCGTATCCCAATCCTCGATCAGCGTGGAAATCACGAGGCCCGGACGCGGCAGGATGTAGGGTTCGATCTCGTTCCAAACGACGAGACGGTCCCAGTACCAGATGGCCAGCGCCATGACGGTCATGGGGATCACGTATTTGGCGATCTCTTCGATGCGTCGCTTTCGCGCGCGGCGTTCTTCGTCCGCATCAAAAAGGGGGCCGCTGCCTTGCTCGTCCGCCGTTGGGGCAACGGGCGTGTCATGGGTCACACTCATGCGACTAGTCCCTCTTCGTGATGCAGCGCGGAGTTGAGCTTGTCGGATGTCACGCGCGCCAGCTCGCCATAGCGTTTCGACGTGCGCCATTCGATGCCGCGCGGATAGGGTTCATCCACTTCGATCTCCGAGATGACGCGACCCGGCCGGGCCGCCATCACCAGAATGCGGTCCGACAGGAACACGCTTTCAAAAACCGAATGCGTGACGAAAATAACGGTGGACCCGGTGGTCGCCTTCAGCGCCAGCAGGTCGTCGTTCAGCTTTTGCCGGGTCATCTCGTCGAGCGCCGCAAAAGGTTCATCCATCAGGATCAAACGCGGCCGCGTCACCATCGCTCTAGCAATGGAGACCCGCATCTTCATGCCCCCCGATAGCTCCCGCGGATAGCTGTTGGCGAATTTTTCCAGACCCACGAGCGCGAGCGCTTCGTGAATGCGGTCGCGCACGCTGGAGAAACGCTGCCCGCGCAGGCGGAACGGCAGGTAGACGTTCTTTTCCACCGTCGCCCAAGGCATCAACGTGGGTTCCTGGAAAACAACGCCGATATCGTCGGCACTCGCTTCACCCTCCCACTCCAAACGTCCCAAGGTGGGCGGCATCAGCCCGGCAATCAGGCGCAGAGCCGTGGATTTGCCGCACCCAGACGGGCCAAGGAGGGAGATAAAATCCCCCTCCCGAACCTCCAGCGACATCCTTCTCAGCGCGACGACCTGGCCGTTGAAGGTCTTGTCGACCTCCCTCATCCTCAGGATCGGAGCGCGCGCCTCGGCTTTGGGTGACGCGCCCGCCATCCTTAGTTGGCCGGACGCAGATCGAGACCGAGACCCTTGTTGATGTAGGTCAGGTCATAGGCTTGCTTAAAATCGAGACCAGCGGGCAACACACCGGCCTCTACCATGTCGTTGTAAAAGCTCTCCGACCGCTCATCGGTCATGGCACCCACGCCCAGCTCGAGCGTGTCACCACTGTCGACAATACCGTTGTCGATCATCGCCTGAATGGCGAAATCGATCTTGTCCTGGGACATGTCCGGATTGTCGGCGAGGATCAGCGCGTCCGCGGCGTCGTTGTCACCGTAAATGTAGTTGTACCAGCCGAGGATCGAGCCCTCGACAAAGCACTTCGTGACTTCGGGATTTTCATCCATGTAGCCACGCGTCGTCTGGATCGTTGTGGAATAGGCGTTATAGCCTGCATCAGCGATCAGCCAAACGTCCACTTCGATGCCGGTTTCCTGCAGGATCGCGTAAGGCTCGGACGACAGATATCCCTGCTGGGCGCTGTTCTCATTGGCGATGAAAGGCGCAGAGTTGAACGTGTAGGGCTGGCGGTTGTCGTCGCCAAAACCATAGGCCGCTTTCATCCATTCATAGTAGGTCGCGGCATCCTGCACGATCATCCGCAGGTCCTTGAGTTCTTCAAAGCTCGATACTTTGCCCGGGTGAGACATGATCACCTGCGGGTCTTTCTGGAAGGACGACATCACGTTGACCAGCGGCAGCCCCTCGGCCACGCCGAAATAGGCGTCCAGATGGCCACCCATGTAGAAATCGATACGGCCGGCCAGCATCAGCGCGGCATTGTTCACCTGCGGACCACCGGGCAGGATCGTCACGTCGATGCCGCAGGCCTCATAGGTGCCGTCAGCAACCGACTGGTAGAAGCCACCGTGCTCGGCTTGCGCGACCCAGTTGGTGCCAAAAGTGACAGGTGTCAGGTCTTGGGCAAACGCGCCGGGGGCGGACCCCAAGAGCAAAGCGGTAGCCGTCGTTAGTGCCGAGATACGATAGGTCATAAATTCCCCCGAGTGTGTTGACGCTTAATTTCAGGGCATTGGGTCGTACGCGAGCAAGACAAACACCCATGCGCAGCTTTGAGCAGAAGCATGTGACCATTTTTAGGGCGCAACTTTCGAGCTGTCGATTAATTTTAAGGCGCTCGGGTGGGCTACTTTGGCCACACCGGTGGGGAATGGACAGATCGCGCATCTCGGGCGAGTGTCGACGCCATGGGTGAGTCTAAACTGAAATCGCTGAACCCGGCCTCAATCGCCGCCCCGTTTGGCAACTATTCCCACGGTGTCGCGCTGCCCGCAGGGGCCGCGCTCGTGATGACATCAGGGCAGCTCCCGCTGGCGGCGGATGGCTCGGTGCCTGACGGGGCTCGCGCTCAGGCAGATCTGTGTTTTCAGAACTGTGAGGCGATCATCACCGAGGCTGGGCTAGGGCCCGCTGATGTGGTGCGCATCGTGGCCTACGTCACCGACCGCGCCCATATGAAGGACTACATGGCCGCCCGCGACGCCTGGCTGGGTCAGCGCGAGGCGCTTCCGGCGTCGACGCTCTTGATCGTCACCGGCTTCACCCGGCCCGAATTTCTGGTTGAGGTAGAGGTCACCGCCGCCCGAATGCCCGCCGAATGAACGATTAGAGAGCCTAAAGCCCGGCTCGGCCCCGCGCCACATTGACGGCTTCGATCAGCTGCGATTTCACGCGCTCGAACCGCGTCGAAGGAACGGGCACCGAGATCGCGTAGACGTCGCCACCCTGGTCGCGCACGCCAAATCCCACGGCGCTGATCCCGTCCGTGTGCTCACCCTCGTCGCGCGCCAAAACGCCCGCGCGGATGTCCTCGATCTCTGCCAGTATCATGGAAACCGGCCGCGCATCGCCGCTCATCTCCAGTTCTGCCAGAATCAGATTGGTCGCCTGCGACAGCTCCAGACAGGCAAGTGCTGCCTTGCCATTGGCGGTGGTGGTCAGCGGAAACGCCTCGCCGATGCTCGACACCGTGCGTAGCCGCTGGCTGCCGACGATCTGGTCGATAAACAGCATCTTGTTGCCCTCCAGACGGGCCAGATCCACCGTCTCGCCCGTGGCCTTCGAGATTTCCTGCATCACCGGACGCAGCGCTTCTTTGATGTCCGTCGCCGTGGCCTGGGCGAGGGTCTGGATCTCGGCGCCCAGCCTGATTCCCCCATAGCCCTTTTCGGTCGAAACGAACCCTTCCAGCGCCAGCGCCGCGACAATGCGCTGTACCGTAGAGCGGGGCAAATTCACGCGCCCCGCAATTTGGCCCAGGCTCAGCCCATCGGTCTCTTCGCCCAGCACGCGCAGAATGCTCGCGGCACGGGTGATCACCTGAATGCCCTGATTTTTATGGATTTCCTGTCCGTCCATTGGCTCCGTTCCCGATGGCTAATCGCGGTTTGTTGGCGTGCCATACGGTAGCGCGCCGGGAAGCTCAACTCAAGTGTTGACCGCTATACGGTACATATGCACCATAATGTGAAACACGTCATGCTTGGGAGGCGACAATGACAATCACCGTTCGTGGAATCGAATTTCAGGCAAATGATGACAACGATATGGGGCTCGAGTTCGTGAACCTGAGCCACCGTTACGGTTTCCAGTGCCCGAACTGGCCGTACTTCAAAGACGTCGCCATCGAGCGAAAGCACTACATGGCCAAATCCGGCGTGCTCAGCCAGACGATCACGACGACGATGCACGTCACCACCCATATCGACGCACCCGCCCACGTGGTGCAGGGCACGCCCTTCATCGACGAAGTCCCGCTCCCGCATTTCTTCGGCACCGGCCTCGTGGTCAGCATCCCGAAAAACAAATGGGAACAGATCACCGGTGACGATCTCGAAAAGGCCTGCGGCCACGCGATCCGCAAAGGCGACGTGCTGATCATCAACACCGGCTGGCACAAGAAATACGAAGACGGCGACTACTTTGCCTACTGCCCGGGCCTCGTGCCCTCCGCTGCCGACTGGATGGTGGAAAAGGGCGTCAAAGTCGTCGGCCACGACACCCAGGCCAATGACCACCCGCTGGCCACCGCCATCGGCCCCCAGCGCAACGGCCCGATCCTGCCGCATCTTGAGAAAGAGTACCTCGAATGGTCGGGCGGCACGCCGTGGGACGTCGACTTCCCCGAATGGGAGCCGGTGCATAACAAGCTCTTCTCGAACGGTATCCTCGGCATCGAAAATGTCGGCGGCGACCTCGACGCCGTGACCGGCAAACGTGTTACCTTCGCCTTCTTCCCGTGGAACTGGGATCGCGGCGACGGCTGCATCATCCGCCTCGTGGCGATGATGGACAAAAATCAGGCCTACCGCATCGAAGCGGGCGAGAGCTTCTGATGCTGATCAAACGGTTCTCCGACGCCCAGCCCTACGAGGCACCCAATCACTGGGACGTCTCCGGGCTGCGCCTGCAAGGCTTCGAAGACGGCGGCCCCGAGAACCAGTGGATCGGCTATTCCCAGTTTCTCCCTGGGGGCGGCGCAGGCCCGGACGCCACACCGTTCGAAAAGGTCTACGTCGTCCTGGAGGGGGAGATGACCGTCGAATGGGACGGCAAATCCGAGGTGCTGCGCGCCATGGATAGCTGCACCGTTCCCCCCGGTCTCGAACGCCGCATCGAAAACAAATCGAACCACGTCTGCAAGATGCTGGTCGTGATCCCCTATCCCGAAGGAGGGCGTCCCAAATGAGCGCGCTCGATAACCCGCTGTCGATGTTCGACGTCAAGGACAAGGTGGCGCTGATCACCGGTGCCTCCGGTGCCTTTGGTGCCGTCGCCGCGCGCTGCCTTTCCGGGGCAGGGTGCAAGGTGGTGCTGGCCGCCGGCAATACTGAGGCCATGGCCGAAACGGCGGCCTCCTGCATTGGCGAGACCCACCAGATCACTGCGCGCCCCGATAGCGAAGACGCCTGCGCCGCCCTCGTGGCCGAGGCGGTCGCCACGTTCGGGCGGCTCGACATCCTCGTCGTGGCCTCGGGCATGAACAAGGTGGCGCTGATCAACGATATGGCGCCCGAGACCTTCACCGACGTCATGGATGCCAACGTGACCCAGAGCTGGCTCATGGCCCGCGCCGCCGCCGCGCAGATGAACGAACAGGGGCAGGGCGGCAAAATCGTCCTCATGTCCTCGGCACGCGGCCTCCTCGGCCACCCGGCGGGATACACCGCCTACTGCGCCTCCAAGGCCGCCGTGGACGGCATCACCAAGGCACTCGGTTGCGAACTCGGCCCCACGGGGATCACCGTGAACGCCATCGCGCCCACCGTCTTCCGTTCGCCGCTCACCGCGTGGATGTTCGAGGATGATGACAAGGCCAAGGCGGTCCGCACCGGATTTCTCGCCCGCGTCCCCAAGGGGCGGCTCGGCGAACCCGAGGACCTCGCAGGTCCCCTGCTTTTCCTCAGCTCGAAGGCTTCTGACTTTTACACCGGCCACATCCTCTACGCCGACGGCGGCTATACGGCGGGCTGAACGGTGAAAAAGAACCAGCAAATCGCAGTGATCGGTGCAGGCCTCATGGGCCACGGCATCGCGCTGACCTTTGCGCGCGCCGGTCAATATGTGGCGCTCTACGACCCGGATGAGGCCACGCGCAGCAGCGCACCGGGGCGCATTTCCGACAGCATGCATCTGCTCGGTGCGACCGAGGCCGAGATTGCCAAGGCCCTGAAGAAAATCGAACTTTTCGCCTCCATCGAGGCCGCCGTCGCCAATGCTGCCTTCGTCTTTGAGGCCGCCCCTGAAAAGCTGCCACTCAAACAGACGATCTTCGCAGAGATCGAGGAACATGCCCCGCCTGACGCCATCCTCGCCTCCAACACCTCCGTCATTCCGATCACCCGGATCATGGAGGGGCTGACAGCGCGCCACCGCGCCCTCGGCACCCATTGGTGGAACCCCCCGCACATGATCCCGCTGGTCGAGGTCGTGAAAACCGAATGGACCGACGCCGAGGCCGCCACGGCCACCTTCGACCTCCTCGCCGACGCGGGCAAAACGCCGGTCATGGTGGAAAAGGACGTCCCCGGCTTCATCGGCAATCGCCTGCAACACGCGCTCTGGCGCGAGGCCATCAGCCTTGTCGAGAACGGCGTATGTTCGGCGCAGGCCGTCGATGACGTGGTCAAGGCCAGCTTCGGCCGCCGTCTTGCGGTGCTCGGGCCCCTCGAAAACGCCGATCTCGTGGGCATCGAACTGACCCAGGACATCCACGATCAGGTGCTCTTTGATCTCGAAACGGCGGGCAAGCCGTCGCCTTACCTGCAACAGCTCCGCGATGCGGGCCGCTCCGGCATGGCCGCCGGTGCCGGGTTCCGCGACTGGGGGCCCTCGGACCTCGCCGCCACCAAGGCCCGCGTGGCCGACCATCTCAAAAAACTAGAGGCGATATTGCCCGACTAAACCGGTCGCAAGACCGATCCATGGGAGGAAAAAGACATGACCCTTAAACCATCGCGCCGCGCGCTTCTCGGCGGCCTCGCCGCCACCGTCGCGGCCCCGGCCATTCTCAGCTCCAGCCGCGCCTACGCGCAAAATCCAACGATCCGCGTAGGCCATGTCAGCCCCCGTACCGGCCCGCTGGCAGGCTTTGCCGAGGCCGATGACTACGTGCTCGAGGGCATTCAGGCCGCGCTCTCCGGCGGGGTCGAGAACAACGGCAAAAACTACTCGGTCGAGATCATCTCGAAGGACAGCCAGTCCAACCCGAACCGCGCCGCCGAAGTGGCCGCAGACCTGATCCTCGGCGACGAGGTCGACATCATCGTCGCCGCCTCGACGCCCGACACGACAAACCCGGTGGCCGATCAGGCCGAGATCAACGAGGTCCCCTGCATCACCACCGACTGCCCGTGGCAGCCCTACTTCTTTGGCCGTAACGGCAACCCCGCCGAAGGTTTTGACTATACCTACCACTTCTTCTGGGGCCTCGAGGACGTCATCGCGAACTTCCTCGACCTCTGGGGCAATTCCGGTGCCGCACCCAATGTGGCGGGCCTCTTCCCCAATGACGCCGACGGCAACGCCTGGGGCGACCCGGGACTCGGCTTCCCGAAACCACTCGCAGGCGCAGGCTTCTCACTCACGGATCCCGGCCGCTACCAGCCGCTCAACGACGACTTCTCGAACTACATTTCTGCTTTCAAGGAAGCAGGCTGCGAGATCGTTACCGGCAACATGATCCCGCCCGACTTTGCGACCTTCTGGGCGCAGGCCGCGCAGCAGGATTTCCGGCCCAAGGTCGTCACCATCGGCAAGGCACTGC
Source organism: Pseudomonadota bacterium (assembly GCA_038747015.1). Lineage (GTDB taxonomy): Bacteria > Pseudomonadota > Alphaproteobacteria > Rhodobacterales > Rhodobacteraceae > Shimia_B. The sequence continues at coordinate 14,534 of JBCDKE010000014.1, read as the reverse complement.
TCTTCCCGTCGGTGATCGAATCCCTCGGCGATCGCGGCAACGGCCTGACCTCCGAGATCTGGTGGACCCCGAACCACCCGTTCTCGTCGTAGATGACCGGCGACAGCGCCAAGGCCCTCTCCGACGGCTACACAGCCGCCTCCGGCCGCCCCTGGACCCAGCCCATCGGGTTCAAACACGCGCTCTTCGAGGTGGTGCGCGACGTGATCTCACGCTCGGCTGATCTCGACGACCCGGCCGCAAATGTCGAAGCGATCAAATCCACCAGCATGGACACGATCGTGGGCAAGGTAGACTGGTCCGCGGGCCCCGTGCCCAACGTGACCAAAACACCGCTCGTCGCAGGCCAGTGGCAGAAAGACGGCGATGCCTTTGACCTCGTGGTCACCACCAACAGCCAGGCGCCCGAGATCCCGCTCGGCGGCGAACTACAGCTCCTGGGCTAAGGCAGACCTGTCTTGCCCACGCTTCTCTCGGTCACGGATCTGAGCAAATCCTTCGGCGCGGTCACCGTGGCGGACGCGACCAGCTTTGACGTGGCCGAGGGGGCTGCCATCGGCATCCTCGGCCCCAACGGCGCGGGCAAAACCTCGCTCTTCAACCTGATCACCGGCGCGCTCAAACCCAATAGCGGGCGCATCGCATTCGAGGGGCGCGACATCACGGGCCATTCCGCCGCGCAACGCTGCAAAATGGGCATCGCGCGCTCCTTTCAGGTGCCGCAGCCCTTCGGCGGGATGACCGTGTTCGAAAACACCCTCGTGGGCGCGATGCAGGGGGCAGGACTCCCCGCCAGGGAGGCCGAGGCCCACGCAATCGAGGTGCTCGAGGCCACCGGCCTCTTGCCCAAGGCCAACGCCAAGGCCGGAACGCTCACGCTCCTCGAACGCAAACGCATGGAAATGGCCCGCGCGCTCTCGGCCAAGCCCAAGCTCCTGCTCCTCGACGAAATCGCAGGCGGCCTGACCGAGGCCGAATGCGTCGCCCTCATCGACACGATCAAAAACGTGCACGCCGCGGGCACCACGATCATCTGGATCGAACACGTCGTCCACGCACTGCTCGCCGTGGTCGACCACCTCATTGTCATCGATTTCGGCAAGAAAATTGCAGAAGGCGACCCCAAGACCATCATGGAAAGCGCCGAGGTCAAGGAAATCTATCTGGGGGTCGATCCCGATGTCTGACGCGATCCTCAGGCTCAACGGCCTCAACGCCCATTACGGTGACTTTCAGGCGCTCTATGGCGTCGATCTCGAGGTCAGCCCGGGCGAGGTCGTGGCGATCATCGGCGCAAACGGCGCGGGCAAAACGACGATGATGCGCTCGATCTCGGGCCTGCTCCGCAATGCCGCCGATCAGGTCACGTTCAAGGGCCAGCCCATCGGCGACCTGCGCGCCGACCAGATCGCCTATCGCGGCATCGCGCTGGTGCCCGAAGGCCGCCAGCTCTTTCCCTCGCTCTCGGTCGAGGAAAACCTGATCCTCGGGGGCAAGGTCACGCGGCCCGGCCCGTGGTCGCTGGACAAGGTCTATGACCTCTTTCCGATCCTGCGCGAACGCCGCGCGCAGGCGTCGACCTCGCTCTCGGGCGGGCAACAACAGATGGTCGCCATCGGGCGCGCGCTCATGGCCAACCCCGACGTGATCCTCTTTGACGAAATCAGCCTGGGCCTGGCGCCGGTAATCATCGGATCGATCTACGAGGCACTGCCGGGCATTGTGGGCGAGGGGATGACCGCGCTCCTAGTCGAACAGGACATCTCGCGCGCGCTCTCAGTGTCGGGTCGCCTCTACTGCCTTCAGGAGGGGCGCGTGTCGCTCACCGGTCGCACCGACGAGGTCAGCCGCGACGCCATCACTCAGGCCTATTTCGGAGTAAGCGCATGATTGAATGGGTCAACGCGCTGGTGCAGGGCATCCTCCTCGGCGGGCTCTACGCGCTCTTTGCGGCGGGGCTGTCGCTGATCTTTGGCATCATGCGGCTGGTGAATATCGCCCATGGCGACCTGATCGTGCTCGCCGCCTATATGGGCCTCTCGACCACGGTGATGCTGGGCGTCCACCCCTTCGTGGCGCTGATCATCGTCATGCCGCTCATGGCCGGGGTGGGCTACGTGCTGCAACGCGGGCTTTTGAATCGCACGTTGGGCGACGACATCCTGCCGCCGCTTCTGGTGACCTTTGGCCTCAGCGTGATCCTGCAAAACGCGCTGCTCGAGCTTTACAGCGCCGACCCGCAAAAGCTCAACGGCGGCGCGATTGAGACCGCCAGCGTGGCGGTAGGGGGGCTGTCGCTCGGCGTGCTTCCGCTTTTGACCTTTGCCATCGCTGTCGTGACCATCGGCGCGCTGCAATGGGTGTTCTATTCGACCAGCCTCGGTCGCGGCTTCCGCGCGGTCTCGGACAATCAGGACATCGCCCAGCTAATGGGCCTGAACAAGGCGCACGTCTTTGGCGTCGCGATGGCGCTGGCACTTGCGGTCACCGCCATCGCGGGCATCCTGCTCGGTGTCCGCACCAGCTTTGACCCCTCCATCGGGGGCGGTCGCCTGATCTTTGGCTTCGAGGCGGTGATCATCGGCGGGCTGGGCAATCTCTGGGGCACACTGGCGGGCGGCGTGATCCTCGGTGTGGCGCAGACCATCGGGGCCAAGATCGATCCCGGCTGGCAGCTCCTCGCGGGGCACATCGCCTTCCTCGTTGTCCTCGCCATTCGCCCCAATGGCCTCTTCCCGAGGGTCGACCATTGACCGTCTCCAGCCCCGTCTCCAATTCCGTCTCCGTCACGCGCTCCACCCGCGCCAGCCGCGTGGCCCTGATCATGGGGGCCCTGGCTCTCATCATCCTCGTCGCCGCGCCGTGGTGGGCAGGGCGCGCTGACCTACGCCTTCTGGGCGAGATTTATCTCTACCTCTCGCTCGCCGTGCTCTGGAACCTCATGGCGGGCTATGCCGGGCTCGTCTCGGTGGGCCAACAGGCCTATGTCGGCTTCGGCGGCTATATGCTCTTTGCGCTCACCATCTTTGGCGGGCTCCACCCCATTGCGGCCATCGTGGCCTCCGGCGCGCTGGCGGCGATCATCTCGATCCCTGTGGCCACGCTGATCTTCCGGCTCAAAGGCGCCTACTTCGCGATCGGCACATGGGTCGTGGCCGAAGTCTTCCGCCTGTCCTTTGCCCAAGTATCCGCGCTGGGCGGCGGCTCAGGTTCGTCGCTCCCCGTCGATATCGTCCGCTCGCTGGCCTCCAGCCGCTCAGGCCGCGAGGCGCTCAGCTACTGGCTCGCCCTCGGTGCCGCCGTCATCGTCATCGCGGCCGTCTACCTCTTCCTCCGCTCCCGGCGCGGGCTCGCGCTCACCGCCATCCGCGACAGCGAGGTCGCCTCCGCCGGCCTCGGCATCGACATCTGGCGCACCAAGCTCGAGGTCTACGTCGTCACCTCCGCCTTCACGGCGATCATCGGGGGCCTGATCTTTTTGCAGAAACTGCGCATCTCTCCCGACGCGGCCTTCTCGGTCAATGACTGGACCGCCTTCGTGATCTTCATTGTCGTCATCGGCGGCATCGGCACCCTTGAGGGCCCGATCATCGGCACGATCCTGTTTTTCCTTCTGCGTGAAACGCTGGCGGATTTCGGCACCATCTACCTGATGGTCCTCGGCGCGGTGGCCATCCTCGTGATGCTCAAAGCCCCCAAAGGCGTCTGGGGCCTCATCCGTGACCGGTTCGACCTCGAGCTCTTCCCGCTCAGCTACCGCGTCCGCATCGATCCGAAGAACAAGGAAAACTGACCATGGCCCGCAAGCAAAAGACGATCATCACCTGCGCGGTCACCGGCGCAATCCACACGCCCACGATGTCGGACGCGCTGCCCTACACCTACGACCAGATCGCCGCTCAGGCGATCGAGGCCGCAGAGGCCGGGGCCTCGATCCTGCACCTCCACGCACGCGACAACGAAACCGGGGCACCCTCGGTGAACCCCGACGATTTCGCGCCCTTCCTGCCACGGATCAAACAGGCCACCGACGCGGTGGTGAACATCTCCACCGGCGGCTCCCTGACGCTCGCGATCAAGGATCGCATCCGCCCCGCCGCCACCTTCAGCGCCGAGATGTGCTCGATGAACATGGGCTCCATGAACTTCTCGTTCCACCCGCTGGCCAAACGCTACGACGATTGGAAATTCGACTGGGAAAAGGAGTACGTCGCGAACTCGGACGGCAATATCTTCCGCAACACCTTCCGCGACATCGAAGAGGCCGCCAAAACGCTCGCCCCCCACGACATCAAATTCGAACATGAATGCTACGATGTCGGCCATCTCTATAACCTGAAATTCTGCATGGATATCGGCCTGTTCAAGGCACCGATCTTCATCCAGTTCGTGATGGGCATTTTGGGCGGCATAGGCGCCGACATCGACAACCTCGTCTTCATGAAAAAGACCGCCGACAAACTCTTTGGCGACGACTACCGCTGGTCGATCCTCGCCGCCGGGGCCGCCCAGATCCCCATGGCCACGACCGCCAGCCAGATGGGCGGCAATGTCCGCGTGGGCCTCGAAGACAGCCTCTTCATCACTCGCGGCCAGCTCGCAGAGTCAAACGCCCAGCAGGTCGCCAAGGTCCGCCGCATCGTCGAAGAACTCGGCTGCGAGGTCGCCACCCCCGACGAGGCGCGCGAAATCCTCGACCTCAAGGGCGGGGACCGCGTCGCCTTCTAGCGAGTCACCCGGGCACACGCTCACAGGCAGATCCCTGCGATCCGAAACCCGGTTTCGGGACACGGCACCCCGTTCGAGTGTCTAATTTTTAGGCAACGCCGCTGGCTATTCGCCATTTGCTCTGCTTATTCTGGGTCTCCGGCGTTGTGGCCCACGGCCGCAATTCCGTAGGTGTTGCTCGTGGGAGGGGGCATGACGAACGACCCAAAATTTTTTGACGAGATGCTCGGCCATGGCAGCGACGCGCGCGGACCCTACGGCGCCTATGCGGATTGGTTCGGCAACGAAGACCCCAAAGGTCTGACCAAAGAGGCCAAAGAGGCCGAGGCCTTTTTCCGCCGCACCGGCATCACCTTCAACGTCTACGGCCAAAGCGACGCCGAAGAGCGCCTGATCCCCTTCGACATCGTACCCCGCATCCTGTCGGGCAAGGAATGGTCCCTGCTGGCCAAGGGCATCGATCAGCGCGTGCGCGCCATCAACGCGTTCTTGCACGACATCTACCACCGCCAGGAAATCCTGCGGGCGGGCCGTGTCCCGGTAGACCTCATCGCCCGCAACGAGGCGTTCTTGCCGATGATGATGGGCGTCTCCGTGCCCGGCGGCATCTACACCCACATCACCGGCACCGACCTCGTGCGCACCGGTGAAAAGGAATTCTTCGTCCTCGAAGACAACGCGCGCACCCCCTCGGGCGTGTCCTACATGCTCGAAAATCGCGAAACGATGCTGCAGATGTTCCCCGAACTCTTCAGCCAGATGAAGGTGCGCCCCGTCGCGCAGTACCCGGCAGCGCTCCGCACCTGCCTCGCGGCGTCGATGCCGCCGGACCCCAGTCCGGACCAGACCGTGGCGGTGCTGACACCGGGCATCCACAACTCTGCCTATTTCGAACACGCGTTTCTGGCCGATCACATGGGCGTCGATCTGGTGGAGGGCTCGGACCTGCGCGTCGTCGATGGCCGCATCGCCATGCGCACCACGCGCGGCTACAAACCCATCGACGTGATCTACCGCCGGGTGGATGACGACTTCCTCGACCCGCTGAACTTCAACCCCGACAGCATGCTCGGTGTTCCTGGGATCTTCGACGTCTACCGCGCGGGCCGGATCACCATCGCCAACGCGCCGGGCACTGGCATCGCCGACGACAAGGCGATCTACAGCTACATGCCGGATATCGTTGAATTCTACACCGGCGAATCCGCGATCCTCAAAAACGTCCCCACCTGGCGCTGCTCGGACCCCGAGGCGCTGTCCTACGTGCTCGACCACCTGGACGAATTGGTGGTCAAAGAAGTCCACGGCTCCGGCGGCTACGGCATGCTCGTGGGCCCGGCGGCCTCGAAAAAAGAGCTCGCCGATTTCCGTGCCAAACTCATGGCCAAACCGGGCGGCTACATCGCGCAGCCGACGCTCGCGCTCTCCACCGTTCCGATCCTCACCAAGGCCGGACTGGCCCCGCGCCATGTCGACCTGCGCCCCTTCGCGCTCTTCAGTCCCAATGGCGTCGACCTCGTGCCCGGCGGGCTGACGCGCGTCGCGCTCAAAAAGGGCAGCCTCGTCGTGAATTCCAGTCAGGGCGGCGGCACCAAAGACACTTGGGTGTTGGAGGACGACTGATGCTAGGTAAAACCGCAGGCGGCCTGTTCTGGATGTTTCGCTATCTCGAGCGCTCCGAGAACACCGCGCGCCTGATCGAAGCAGGCTTTCGCATCGCGCTGACCCGTCCGGGCAGCGAGGAATGGACCAGCGTTCTCAAAACCGCCGCCGCCGAGCGGGCCTATATGGACGCCTACGGCGAGGTCGATCAGGCCCGCGTGGTCAACTTCCTGCTGCGCGATCCCAAAAACCCGGCCTCGGTGATGTCCTCCTTTGCCCAGGCCCGGCAGAATGCGCGCATGGTGCGGACCGCGATCACCCGCGAGGTGTGGGAGGTCGTCAACGACGCCTACATGACCATGAAGGACCGCCTCGCGCGGCCCATCGCCGAACGCGACCTGCCGGACGTGCTCGCCCAGATCCGCCAGCATTCCGCGCTGGTGCGCGGGGCGACACATGGGTCGATGCTGCGCAATGACGTGTTCGATTTCTGCCGGATGGGCACATTCCTCGAACGCGCCGACAACACCGCGCGCATTCTCGATGTGAAATACTATGTGCTCTTGCCCTCGGTGATGCAGGTGGGTTCCTCGCTCGACAACGTTCAATGGGAAACCATCCTGCGCTCGGTCTCCGGCGTACGCGCCTATAGCTGGCTCAATCAGGGCAAGGCTACGCCCATGGGCATCGCCGACTTTTTGATCTTCGATCCCCGCATGCCGCGCTCCCTGCGGTACTCGGTGACCAAGATGCGCAGCAACCTCGCCATGCTCGAGGCCGAATACGGCGACCACCATGCCTGCCACGACACCGTCGAGCGCCTGGACGCCTGCCTGACCAAGGGCAATGTCACGGATGTCTTCGAAGACGGGCTCCACGAATTCCTCACCGAATTCCTCTCCGAGACGTCCCGCCTCGGCCGCGAAATCGAAACCGACTACAAATTCACGGAGTGAGCGCCATGCTTCTGAACATCGCCCACACCAGCCGCTACCAGTTCGAAGAACCCGTCCATCACGGCCTGCAACAGCTGCGCAAAACGCCCAAAAACAGACCCGGCCAGATCGTCAAAGACTGGTCGGTCGAAATCGAAGGTGGCCGCATCGAGACCGAGTTCACCGACCACAACGCCAACGGCGTCTCGCTGATCTCCATCGCGCCCGAGACGACCGAGCTCACCATCCGTTGCAGCGGCACGGTCGAGACCGAGGACCTCAACGGCGTCGTCGGCAAACAGCGCGGCTACGTCCCGCTGTGGCTCTACATGCGCTCGACCGACCTTACCCGCGCCACCGCCAATGTGCGCCGCATGGCCAAAGGCCTGCGCGAGGACCACGACAACGACATCGCCCTCCTGCACGCGCTCTCCGCGCGCATTCTCGAGGCCGTGCGCTACGAGATAGGCCAGACCGACGCCGCCACCACCGCCGACGCGGCCATCGAACGCGGCTCCGGCGTCTGCCAGGACCACGCCCATATCTTCATCGCCGTCGCCCGCGCGCTGGACATCCCCGCGCGCTACGTCTCGGGCTATCTGATGATGAACGACCGCGTCGATCAGGACGCGACCCACGCCTGGGCCGAGGCCCATATCGATGGCATCGGCTGGGTGGGCTTCGACGTCTCGAACGCCATCTCTCCCGATGCCCGCTACGTGCGCGTGGCCACCGGGCTCGACTACCGCGAAGCCGCGCCGATCTCGGGCCTGCGCTTTGGGGCAGGGGCCGAAACCTTGGCGGTGGACGTCAGCGTCGCACAGCAGTAATCGGGCTCCCGTAAGGGGTAAGGAGCGTACATGACCTATTGTGTGGGGTTGAAACTGGAACGCGGGCTGGTCTTCATGTCCGACACGCGCACCAATGCGGGCGTCGACAACATAAGCGTCTTTCGCAAGATGTTTCACTGGGAAACGCCGGGCGAGCGCTGCATCACGATCATGACCGCAGGCAATCTTGCCACCACCCAGGCCGTCGTCAGCCTGCTGAATGAACGCGCGCTCCCGGCCGAAGAGCGCGGCACGCCCTCAATCCTCGAAACCGGGTCCATGTACCAGGTCGCCAAATTGGTGGGCGAAACCCTGCGCGAAGTGATCCGCGATCAGGCCGAAGAAGACGGGCAGGAGGCCGAGGCCCAGTTCTCTGCCACCATGATCGTCGGCGGCCAGATCAAAGGCGGCGAAACACGTCTCTTCATGGTCTACCCCGAAGGCAACTTCATCGAAGCAGGCGACGAAACCTCCTTCTTCCAGATCGGCGAAACCAAATACGGCAAACCCATCATCGTGCGCGCCATTGAACCGGATATGAGCTTCGAAGACGCCATCAAGGTGCTCATGCTCAGCTTCGATTCAACGCTCAAGGCAAACCTCTCCGTGGGCCTGCCGCTCGACCTCCATGTCTATGAAAATGGCGGCCTCCAGCGCGGCCCGCAGCGGCGCATTGAGCAGGGCAACCCCTATTTTGAAACACTCTCACAGGGCTGGGGCGACGCGCTGAAAAACGCAGCGCAAAGCCTCCCGCCCTACAGTTTCGACGAAAACTAGCCCTGCGGCCCCGTAGCGAGGAGCCACCGCCCGTCCTCAGCAAGGCACCGCCAGGTTCTAAAGCCATTGGCCTCCCGGTCGCCCACGCGAATGTCGTGCACCAGCTCCACGCAGGCCCCTTGCTCCTGCGCCAGCGTCACGCTGCCACTGGCCCCGGTCTCCGGGTTCGCCCATTCCGCAGTTTCCCCCAGCTTGACCCCGTCAGCCTCATAAAGCGTCTCCCCCGCATCCTCGAGCATCTCGATATCCGCCGGTTCAATGCCGCTGTCAGAAAGCATCCGGCCCAGGTTTTCCGCATGGGACGGGCTCAGGCCCACAGCGATTGCAAGGCCACAGGCACTAAACAGCGTCAGAGAGATTTTAGGGGTCATGGGGCGTGCACTCCAGAGGATCATCAACGGTATCATTATATCCGGGGTCGCTCGCGGAAGGGAGCAAAATAACACGCTTGCCAAACATTGGCTCCTGGAACGGCAGTCTCCCAGTTTGAAAAGCGAAACCGACGTCATAAGCTCGAGTACAAGCACCAAGTCATGTTCGCAGGAGACGCGTTTCACCATGCTCGCCAATAACGAATTCGATCTGACGTCATCACTCTGGCTTCGGGATGTGGCGCAAGACACCGTCGCTGCGTTGCTCAAGGCGGGCCGGTACGTTCAGTGCGAAGACAAGGACCTGATCGCCGCCCCCAGTCAGGAACTGAGCTGCCTCACGGCCGTCGTTTCCGGGTCAATCCGCGTCGAATCAACCCTGAATGAAATGGAGCTGGGCCTGACCAACATCATGTTGCCGGGTGTGTGGTCCGGGCAAACGGCCTTGCTGCTGGATTTCCACGCCCATGCCGAACGGCGCGCCGCAGGCCCGACGAAGCTCTTTCAGGTGGACTTCTCAGAATTCAGACGCCTTGCAAACAGTGATGGCAGCCTGTGGAGAGGTGTCGGCCAACTCGCCGCGCAGTGGTCTCTGCGCTCCAAATCCATCGCGAATGACGTGGGCCTCAAGACGGGCAAAAAACGCCTCGCCGCGGCGTTGCTCAATCTATCCGGAAATCGGGGATATTCTCTGACACCCGTCACCACATCCACTGTTTTCGTAAATCAGCGCGACCTGTCGCGCCTCGCCAATCTGTCACTTTCAAAAATCTCGCCTCACCTGAGCGATCTCGCGGATCAGGAGCACATTCGCCTGGAATACGGCCGGATCGAAATATTGAATATAGACGGGCTGCAAAACGTGCTGGACGGCTAGACGCGCCGCTCAGGTGTTTCCAGAATTGGAGGGGCCAGGGATGCGAAACCACACACGCCAAGCCGTCTTTCAACGGGGTACGCGCCCGTCAGTTAGGAGAGGGTCCGCTCTGAGCCCAACGAGTATGATCCTGCAGTGCGCTCAAATGACCGCTTTCCAGTGATGCTACGCAGTTCCACTCCGTTTGAATTGTAGAGCCCTGAGCGTTGGCAGGGAAATCAGCAGGGCTCCGATCAGCGCAAGGTAGGCCACCACTTCGGCCCTCCCAAATGTCCCAACCGCGACGGCGATCAACGCCCAAACAACAGCGAGTCCGTAGGTTGGTGCTCGTCTAAGCATCCATTGAACAGCGAAGCCGATGGCAATTGCTAGGCCGAGGAAGAGGATCGTCGAAAAGTTCTCCGTTAGGATGCCATAGCCGGTGAGTAAGACAGACAGTGACACACATGACGCCGCCGACAACCAGCCCGCATAGAGTCCAATCGGCCATGCGCCGAAGCCAGAATTATGCTTCGGGGATCGGTAAAGCGCGACAAGTGCACTAGCCAGCATAATACAAATCATCACAGTCGACCAAAGTGGGCTTACGACCGCTACAGGCAGCCAAAACGTCCCAACAATCAAAGAAACAATTAACGGCAGCCGCGTTGCATGCCATTCCGCGTCGTCAGAGCGTTTTACGAAAGCCCAAACCGAACCTACGATCAACCAGATGAAAATTGGCCCCCATATAGCGAATGCATATGGCGCCGGAACAATCAGCGGGTCTGGTAGGGGTACCGGGAGCAACGTGTCATCATACCCGCGAAAGTTCGGAACGAAGAAATTTGATCCCACAAGTGTGAGGCTCAAAAAGGCTGTAATCGCTGCTACGGCTTTGCGTGAGTACAACATCAATATCCTTCCATTTCTAACACTGGAACGAGTGGTTTTCACCGCTCCTCTGAGTGTCATATCAAAATACGTTGCAAATGCCGCCTTGGATTGGTCTGTCTTCACTGGATGAAAGCTGACCTACGAGGTGAAACACGGAAAGACCGCTTTGTCCGCAAGGCAGACGCTTGGTGCATCTAGGCGCGGCGAGAAAAATGCCCGAACTCATAAGCGCCCAAATTGATCTATACTGAGTGATACCCACAATCAGCCCAACCGGCTGATTTTTTGGAGCGGGCGATGAGATTCGAACTCACGACCCTTACCTTGGCAAGGTAATGCTCTACCCCTGAGCTACGCCCGCGTCCATTGGGTGAGCGGGAGATAGCCACTAGACCATCTGCCCGCAAGGGCAATTTTCGCTTTCTCGCGAAATTTACGACACGGCAAGGAAGGGCAGGGCGATGGCGGCGCTCGCGATGGAAAGCGCGGTCAAAACCATGCCGATCTGACGGCCGATCATCACCGGTGGGCTGGCCGAAAATCCCCAGGCATGGAGCGCACGGCCCGCGAGCAGCGACAGCCCCAGCATGTGGATCAGCAGGGCAGGGCCGCCGTTGATCTCGACGAGGCCGATCAGCAGGATGCCGATGGGGGCGTATTCGGCGCAATTGGCCTGCGCGCGCATGCGTTTCATCAGGCTTTTGTTGCCGCCGTCGCCCAGCCCGATCTTTTCATCGCGGCGTGCGAGGATCACTCGCGTGCTCAGCCACAGGAAAATCAGCGCAATGGGCGCGGCGTAAAGGGCAGTAATCGGAGCCATGGCATGGCCTTTCGTCAATGGGTTTGGCGGGCGACGGCAATGGGCCGCCCGCCAAACCATCGACGATTATTCGATTTCGACCAAGAGGTCCTTTGCGTCAATTTGCGCGCCCGGCGTCACGTGGACGCCCGCCACGGTGCCGTCGCGGTCCGCATGGATGCCGGTTTCCATCTTCATCGCCTCGATGGTCAGCAGTAGATCGCCTTCCTTGACCTTGGCCCCGGCCTGGGCGGCCACGGAGGCCACGACGCCCGGCATCGGCGCGCCGATGTGGTTCGGGTTCCCGGCCTCGGCCTTGGGGCGGCTGATCTTGGTGGCCTGCACGGCGCGGTTCGGGACGCGGATCACGCGGGGTGCGCCGTTGAGTTCGAAAAAGACCTTGGCCTCGCCGTCCTCATTGGTGTCGCCCACGGCCTGCATCCGGATCTCGAGCGTCTTGCCCGGATCGATCTCGGCGGTGATCTCTTCGCCCGGCTGCATGCCGTAAAAGAACGTCTTCGTCGGCAGTGTCCGCACCGGCCCGTAGGTCTTGTGGCGGCCCATGTAGTCGAGGAAGACCTTGGGATACATCAGATAGCCGTTCAGGTCCTCGTCATCGACGGGCTTGCCATCCATGTCCTTGGAGACCTCCGCGCGGACCTTCTCCAGATCCACCGGCGGCAGCTCTGCGCCCGGGCGCGTGGTTGAGGGCTTTTCGCCCTTCAGCGCCTTATTCTGGATGCTCTTCGGCCACCCGCCGGGAGGCTGCCCCAGATTACCGCGCATCATGTCGATGACGCTGTCCGGGAAGGCCACATCGGTGTCGCCCTCGACATCCGCGCGGCTCAGGTTCTGGCTCACCATCATCAACGCCATGTCGCCCACGACCTTGGAGGACGGCGTGACCTTCACGATGTCCCCGAACATCTGGTTCACATCGGCATAGGTCTGCGCCACCTCGTGCCAACGCTCTTCGAGGCCGAGCGACCGCGCCTGTGCCTTGAGGTTGGTGAACTGCCCGCCCGGCATCTCGTGGAGGTATACCTCGGACGCCGGCGCCTGAAGGCCGCTCTCAAAGGCCGCGTAATGCCCGCGCACCGTCTCGAAATAGTTCGAGATATCGCGGATCGCCCCGATTGAGAGCCCGGTGTCGCGTTCCTGCCCCGCAAGGCTCTCGACCACGGTGCCCAGCGTCGCCTGCGACGTGTTGCCGGAGAAGCTGTCCATCGCCGCATCCACCGCGTCCACGCCCGCCTCGGCACAGGCCAGGATCGTCGCCGACGCGATGCCCGCCGTGTCATGCGTGTGGAAATGAATGGGCAGCCCCACCTCTTCCTTCAGCGCCTTTATCAGGATCCGCGCGGCGGCGGGCTTCAACAGCCCCGCCATGTCTTTGAGCCCCAGCACATGGGCGCCCGCGGCCTCCAGCTCCTTGGCCATGGCGACATAGTATTTCACGTCATACTTGGACCGCTCCGGGTTCAGGATGTCGCCGGTATAGCAAACCGTGCCCTCACAGACCTTGCCGTTCTCGACCACGGCATCCATCGCCACGCGCATGTTCTCAACCCAGTTGAGCGAGTCGAACACGCGGAAGACGTCGATCCCGGTCTCGGCAGCCTGTTTGACAAAGAACTGCACCACATTGTCGGGGTAGTTCGTGTAGCCCACACCATTGGCCCCGCGCAGCAGCATTTGGGTCATGATATTGGGCACCCGCGCGCGGATATCGCGCAAACGCTGCCACGGGCATTCCTGCAGGAACCGATAGGCCACGTCAAAGGTCGCTCCGCCCCAGCATTCCAGGGAAAACAGCTGCGGCAGGTTCGCGGCATAAGTCGGCGCAACCCGGATCATGTCGATCGACCGCATCCGCGTCGCCAGGAGCGACTGGTGCCCATCGCGCATCGTCGTGTCCGTGATCAAGAGCTGCTTTTGCTCCTTCATCCAGTCGGCCACGGCCTGCGGTCCAAACTCTTGGAGGATGTTACGCGTCCCCGGCGTCGGGGTATCGCTGAGCATCGCCGGCGCCCGCGGGTCTTTGACGTCAGCGCGCGGCATCGGACGATCCACCGTCTCGGGATGCCCGTTCACCGTGATATCGGCGATATAGGTCAGTACCTTAGTGCCCCGGTCACGGCGCCGCTTGAACTGGAAGAGCTCGGGCGTCTCATCAATGAACTTGGTGTGGTAGCCATAGTCCAGGAACGTCGGGTGCTTCAGCAGGTTCTCGACAAAGGCGATATTGGTCGACACGCCGCGAATACGGAACTCGCGCAGCGCCCGGTCCATCCGCGCAATGGCGGCCTCGGGCGTCGGTGCCCACGCGGTAACCTTCTCGAGCAGAGAGTCGTAATACCGCGTGATCACCGCGCCCGAATAGGCGGTGCCGCCATCCAGACGAATGCCCATGCCCGTGGCCCCGCGATAGGCGGTGATGCGGCCATAATCGGGGATGAAATTGTTCAGCGGGTCCTCGGTCGTGACCCGGCACTGGATCGCATGGCCGTTCAGCTGAACGTCATACTGGCTGGCAACGCCCGTGGCCTCCATCAGCGACTTGCCCTCGGCGATCTTGATCTGCGCCTGAACGATGTCGATCCCGGTGACTTCCTCGGTGACGGTGTGCTCCACCTGGACGCGCGGGTTCACCTCGATGAAATAAAACTTGCCCGTGGCCATATCCATCAGGAACTCGACTGTGCCGGCGCACTCGTAATTCACGTGCTCGCAGATCTT